>NZ_VWWH01000084.1:0-32403 GCF_011753045.1 Burkholderia sp. Ap-955 | reverse complement strand
CGCGCAGGGTCGGCGCGGCCGGCGCGGTGCGCGCGCCGGTCAGGACATCCCGCCGCCGAGCGCGCGGTACAGCGTCATCTGGTTGTTGAGCCGGTTCAGGCGCGTCAGTTCGTCGGCGCTTTGCGCATCGCGCAGCCGCTGCTGCTGATCGAGCCACGGCTGCACGGCGGTCGCGCCGGCCGCGAAGCGCGCGGCGGCCAGCTGTTCGGCGCGCTGCGCCTGGGCCAGCGACAGCGCGCGCTGTTCGGCTTCGCGTTCGAGCTGCACACGCGCCGACAGCGCGTTCTCGACTTCCGCGAGCGCCGTGTAGAGTTTCTGGCGGAACCCGACGACGGCTTCTTCGTACTGCGACTTCGACACCTTGATCTGCAGCTGCATCGTGTTCCACTGGATGAACGGCAGTGCCAGGCCCAGCCCGAGCGTGCCGACCGGATTCATCAGCACGCGCTCGAGGCTCGTGCTCGACGTGCCGGCCTGGCCGGTCAGCGTGAAGGTCGGATAGAAGCTCGTGCGCGTCGCGTCGACCTGCGCGAGCGACTCGCGCAGCCGGAATTCCGCCGCGCGCAGGTCGGGGCGCCGGCCGAGCAGGCTCGCGGGCAGGCCGGCCACGACTTCCGGCGGCGCCGCGACGGGCAGTGCGGCCGGCTCGGCCGCGTGCTGCTGCGGCGGCCGGTCAAACAGGATCGCGAGCGCGTGGCGGTTCTCGGTGCGTTGCTGGATCAGTTGCGTCTGCGCGGCGCGTTGCGCGGCGAGGCTCTGTTCGGCCTGCGCGAGATCGAGCCCCGACACGGCGCCGGCCGTGTGCCGCGACCGGACGACCGCAAGCGTGCGGACCGCATACGCGATGTTCGCGTCGCCGAGCGCGATCTGCCGGTTCAGATAGCCGATCTGCCAGTACAGCGACGCGGTCGTGCCGATCAGCGACAGCCGCGCGGCTTCGAGATCGGCGGCCGTCGCGTCGGCTTCCCAGCGCGCGGCGTCGCGCAGCGCGGCCAGCCGGCCCCACAGGTCGATTTCATAGCTGAGCGAGCCGGTCACGCCGCTCGTCCGGCTCATCTGGTGCGTATCGAGCGTGCGCGACACGGCGCCGTTCGCGCCGAGCGACACGTTCGGCGTCAGGTTCGTATCCGCGAGCCCGGCCTGCAGTTGCGCACGGTACACGCGGATCGCCGCGATCGCGAGGTCGTTGTTGGCGCGCAGCGCGTCGTCGATCAGCGCGTCGAGCTGCGGATCGCCGAAGCTGCGCCACCAGTCGCGTGTGGTGGACGGTGCGCCGGCCGCGACCGGCGCTTCCCAGTTCGCGGGCATCGCGACGGTGGGCAGCGGTTCGTGGCGCGCGCCGGCACAGCCGGCGAGCAGCGCGGCCGCGCACGCGACTGCGCCCAGGCGGTGGAGGGAAGAGGAATGCGTCATGACAGATCTTTCTTCAATCGCGCGCGAGCGCATCGATCGGATCGAGCCGCGATGCGTTGCGCGCGGGCATGAAGCCGAAAATCACACCGGTGAGCGTCGAGCAGACGAACGCGGTCACGATCGCGCCGGCCGAGAACACCATCTTCCACTGCGCGACGAACATCGAGAACAGCGCGCCGAGCCCGAACGACAGCGCGATGCCGATCGTGCCGCCGAGCAGGCAGACGAGCACGGCTTCGACGAGAAACTGCTGCAGGATGTCGGACTGGCGCGCGCCGACCGCCATCCGGATGCCGATTTCGCGCGTGCGCTCGGTGACCGACACCAGCATGATGTTCATCACGCCGATCCCGCCGACGACGAGCGAGATCACCGCGATCAGCGACAGCAGCAAGGTGAGCGACTGGCCGGTCTTCTCGACGGTCTTCACCACGCTGTCCATGTTGTACGTGAAGAAGTCCTTGCGGCCGTGGCGCTGCGTCATCAGCTTTTCGAGGCTTTTCTCGGCGGCGGCGCTCGGCTGCCCGTCGCGCACGCGCACGGTGATGCTGTCGAGATAGCGCTGCCCGAACAGGCGCCCGCTCGCGGTCGTGTACGGCACCCACACGTTCAGGCTCTTCACGCTGCCGAACGCGCTCTTCTTGTCGGCCGTCACGCCGATCACGATGCACGGCACGTTGTCGACCAGGATCACTTCGCCGATCGGGTTGCGCGTCGCGCCGAACAGCTTGCGGCGCGTGTTCTGGTCGATCACGGCCACCTGCACCTGGCGGCGCACCGCGTCCTCGTCGAACGCGACACCCAGTGCGAAGCGCATCCCGCGCGCCTGGAAGAAGCGATCGCCGACGCCGCTCACGAGCGCGTTCACGTCGACGTTGCGGTAGCGCAGCAGCAGCGTGCGCGACGTTTCGGGCGTCGCGCTGTCGACGTACGGCTGCTCGGCGAGCGCGGCGACATCGGCGGGCACGAGCGTCTGGATCGCGTCGGCGCGGCTGTCGCCCCAGTCGGTGCCCGGATAGAGGTTGATCGTGTTCGTGCCGATGCTGCCGATCTCGTCGAGCATGTAGCGCTTCGCGCCTTCACCGATCGCGACGATCGACACGACCGACGTGATGCCGATGATGATGCCGAGCATCGTCAGCAGCGTGCGCAGCCGGTGCGATACAAGCGCGATCCATGCCATCCGGCAGGCTTCGGCGAAGCGGCCGGAGCCGGCCGCGAAGCGTCGCGTGCGGGTGGCGGTATCGGTATCGGTATCGGTATCGGTATCGGTATCGGTATCGGTGTCGACGGCGGCGGGCGGCGGTGGCGTGTCGTGGCGATCGTGCGCGTGCGGCGCGCGGGTGGCGGCTTCGCTCGCTTCCGCTGCGTCGACCCCCGCTTCCACGAGCGCTTCCTCGAGCGCTTCTGCGTAGTGACGATTCGGCCGGTCGGCGACGATCTCGCCGTCGCTGATCTCGATGATGCGCTTCGCATGGCGCGCGACGGCCTTGTCGTGCGTGACGATGACGATCGTATGGCCGAGCGCGTTCAGCTCGTGCAGGATGCGGATCACGTCCTGGCCGCTTTTCGTGTCGAGCGCGCCGGTCGGTTCGTCGGCGAGGATCACCTGGCCGCCGTTCATCAACGCACGCGCGATGCTCACGCGCTGCTGCTGGCCGCCGGACAGTTGCCCGGGGCGATGGTGCGCACGATCCGCGAGCCCGAGGCGCGCGAGCAGTTCGCGTGCGCGTGCGTGCCGCTCGGCGCGCGGCGTGCCGGCATAGATCGCGGGCATCTCGAGGTTCGCGACGGCGTCGACGTGCGGCAGCAGGTGGTAGCGCTGGAACACGAAGCCGAAGTGCTCTCGGCGCAGTTGCGCGAGCTCGTCGCTGTCGAGCATGTGCGTGTCGCGGCCGCCGACCGAGTAGGTACCTTCGCTCGGGTGGTCGAGGCAGCCGAGGATGTTCATCAGCGTCGACTTCCCGGAGCCCGACGCGCCGACGATCGCGACGATCTCGCCCGCGTGGATCGACAGGTTGACGTTGTTCAGGACAACGACATCCTTGTCGCCGGCCGGAAAGCGTCGCGTGACGGCGGCGAGTTTCAGCAGGGGCTGGCTCATCGTCACATCACGTCCGCCAGCGGCGCGTGGTCGTCACCGGCCGCTTCGCCGATCACGACGCGGTCGCCGTCCTTCAGGCCGGCCAGGACTTCGACGCGCACGTTGTTGTTGATGCCGATGCGCACGTTGCGCGTCTCCGTGCTGCCGTCGGCGCGCAGCACACGCACCGCGTAGGTGCCGTCCTTGCGCTTTTCGCCGAGCGCGGCCGCCGGAATGCTGAGCGCGTTGCGTGCATTGCCGAGCACGATGTTGACTTGCGCGGTCATCGAGATGCGCAGCCGATGCTCGGGATTCGGCACTTCGAACAGCGCGTTGTAGAACACGGCCGAATTCGGTTTCGTGCCGCCGCCCGCGCCACCACCGAGCGGGCTCTGCGCTTCCGCGTAGTTCTGCGGCGCCGGCTCGATCGCGCGCAGCTTGCCGTAGTGGCGCTTGTCCGGTTCGCCGAGGATCGTGAAATACGCGGTCTGGCCGGCACGCACGCGGATCACGTCGGCTTCCGACACCTGCGCCTTCACGGTCATCGTGTCGAGATCGGCGAGCTTCAGGATCACCGGCGCCTGCTGCTGGGCGATCACGGTCTGGCCTTCCTGCGTGACGACCGCGACGACCTCTCCGTCGATCGGCGCGACGATGCGCGTATAGCCGAGGTTCGCCTGCGCCGTTTCGATCTGGATGCGGGCCGAGCGGATCTGCGCGGCGAGCGACGCGAGTGTCGCGCGCTGCACGTCGAGCGCCGCGCGTGCGGCCTCGAACGATTCGCGCGAGGTTGCATCGTCGGGCAGCATCGCCTGCTGGCGCTTGAACGCGAGTTCCGCCTGCGTGAGTTGCGCGGCGGTCGATTGTTGTTGCGCGCGCAGGCTTTCTTCGCTGGCGCGCGCCTGGCGCAGCGCGTTTTCCGAGATCACGGGATCGATCTCGGCGAGCCACTGGCCCTTCGTGACCTTGTCGCCGAGCTTGACCTTCAGCGACTTCAACTGCCCCGACACCTGCGCGCCGACGTCGACCTGCCGGAAGGCCTGCAGCGCGCCGGTGGCCAGCACCGCGTTCTCGAGATCGCCGCGCGAGACGGGCGCGGACAGGTATTGCGGATGCTTGTCGGGTGCGCACGCCTTCAGCGTGACGCCGGCGGCGATTGCCACGATGGCAAGGGTAGCCAGCACGATGCGCCGGCGGCGATGGGTCTTCTGAGTCATGAACGTGCGGCGAGGATCAGGCAGTGCCGGCGATGCGTGCGGCCAGGCGGGACGATCCGGTCGGCGTCGCATGTCGGGCAGGTTGCCCGCGACGGCATCCGCGTACGCATCGCGCGGGCGTGCCGAGTCGAATCAGCCGCTCATGGTAAGCGAGGACATCACGCCAAATCGTGTGGAAATTGTGCTGAATTGTGCGAACGCCGCACGGAAACGGAGGCCGTGCGGCGTCATTGTTGCGGACCGTGACCACGGCACGCGAAGGCCCGTGCGCGTATCGCGGCGTGTACTGACGTGCGTTACCGCTGCGCGGCGACGAGCGCCATCATCGGCCGGTCGCGCTCCTCGTCGAGCGCGGGCAGCGCATCGACCTGCGCCTGCGTCGGTCCCCATTCGTCCAGGTGCGTGAGCGTGAAGCCGCTGCCGATCAGCAGGTTCACGAGCGTGCCGAGCGTGCGGTGCTGCTTGACGACGCCCGGCGCGAGCCAGTCGGTCACGCGTTCGCCTTCGCGCTGGTAGCCGTCGAGCGGCCAGGACCGGTTGCCCTGCGCATCGACGACGAAGCCGGGCCGGCGCGGCGCCGTATAAATGGGATGTTCGATCGAGAACACGAGCCGCCCGCCGGGCACGAGCGCGCGATGAATCGTGCGCAGCAGCGTGTCGAGGTGCGCGACGTAGTGGAAGGCGAGCGAGCTGTATGCGAGATCGAACGCGGCGTTGGGCAACGCGAGCGTTTCGAGATCGGCGCGGCGGTACGTGATCGCCGGGTGCGCGGCGGTCCAGGCCGCGCGTTCGAGCATGCGCTCGGAGACATCGATGCCGAGCACGCTTGCCGCGCCCTGATCGGCCGCCCAGCGGCTGAACCAGCCGTAGCCGCAGCCGAGGTCGAGCACGTCGCGGCCGTGCAGGTCGGGCAGCAGCGCGCGCAGCGCGGGCCATTCGGGTGCGCCGTCGAGGCCGTGAATCGAGCGGCTCAGGCGGCTGTAGCCTTCGAAGAAGGCCGGGTCGTCGTAGATGTTCTGCGTCATGCGTAGTGCCTCGTGCGGGTAGGGCACGCGGTGCCGCGCGCCCGATCCCGCGAGCTTACGCGCGCTGCCTGCCCGCGTCGATCCGGCGTTGCGTGTCGGCGTCGACGACGTCGCGGATCGCGCTGAACAGCGGCGCGGCGTCGGTGTAGCGGCGGCCGTAGCCGAGATTGAACGCGTAGTCGAAATCGGGCGGGTTGCTGCCCTGGTTGTGCTGCAGGATCGTCTCGAGCTTGTCGAGCGCCTTCGCCGCACGTGCTTCCGGCGTAGCCGCCGCCTCGTATTCATCCCACAGCGCGACGATCTCGTCGCGCCGCGCGGGATCGAGCGGTGCGGTCAGCGTCAGCAGGTCGTCGCGTTCTTGCGCGCTTTTGTCGGGGTGCGCGTCTTGTTCGATCGCGGGAATGTCGCCGTGCAGCGCCTCGCCGAGATCGTGGACGACGCACAGCTTCAGCAGCTTCAGCGTGTCGATGCCGGGCAGCGCGTCGGCGAACACGAGCGCCATCAGGCACAGCCGCCAGCTGTGCTCGGCCGTGCTTTCCGCGCGCCCGGACGACGTGTGGCCGCTGCGCAGCACATCCTTCAGGCGTTCGGCTTCGCGCAGGAAAGCGAGCCGCGCGTGGATCGTATCGGGGGTCATGGTGGGTCGGCGTCGTTGCGATGAGCGCCTAGCGTAATGCGGGTGGGTGTGCTTCGTCCACGCATGAAATATGCGTGGCGGAGGCGCTTTGCCGAGCCTCTACTTCACGAAAAGCCCGGCCCAGCAGAACAGCGCGAGGAAGGCCGTCTGAACACCGACGATCAGGCTGAACAGCCAGGGGCTGCTGCGGCGCCCCACCCGCCTGCCGCCGGCGTTGGCCACACCCGAGCGAAGCGCAACGAGCACGGCCGCGCCCAGATAGAGAATGAACGCGACGATCACGAGTTCTCGCATGACAAGCGTCGACATGTGGCATTTCCCCTGGGCGTGCTGCCATTCACGTTCGCATCTTTTGCGTGGCATGCCGGACACGTTGAAGCTCGCCGCACCGTTGCCGGCATGCGGTGCTTCATCGCGACCCGGCAATCACGCATCCTGGAGCGTCTCCACGAGCCGCGCGGCCGAGCCGTCCGACAGCGTCATCCGCGTCCACCGGCACGTGCTGCCGCGGATCGGCACGACGCGCGACGCATTCGCACCGGTGTCGAATTCGACGCTCGGCGGCCCCGCGTGGTCGTGCCAGCCGAGCGTGTCGAGCGCGGCTTCCATGCGGACGATCTCCGGCGTCGCGTAGCGCCACAGCGACGTGCCGAGCAACATCGACAGCGGCTGCGAGAATTCGGCCGCGCGCGCCGGGGAAGAAGCGAGCAGGCGGTGCGTGAGGTCGCACACGAGATGCATGCGGCCCGCGCTGCCCGCGACGAGTCGCGCAAGCGCGTGATCGCCGGCCGAATCGAGGCGTGCCGCGAGCAACCGCTCGGCCGTCGCGCGCTCGTCGGGCGACATCTGCTGGAGGCCGGCTTCCCAGCGCGAGATCGTCGATTGCGCGACGCCGAACAGTTCGGCCGCATGGTTTTGCTTGACGCGATGCAGCGTGCGCCAGCGCTTGAGTTGCGGGCCGAGCGGCGGCGCGTGAAGTGGTGAGGCGGTCATGGCGATGCTCCTGTTGCGCTCGTACCGCACGCCTTTACATGATCCGGATGCCGCCGTTCGCCTCGATCGCAATTGCCGCGAACGGCAAGAGCACGATGCCGCCCAGCACGAGCACGCCGTCAGCGGCAAGCGTGACCGGCGTGGCGAGAATCCGCAGCCCCATGCCGAGCGCGGACGGCGATTGCCTGATGTAGACCGAGTACGGCCGGTTGAACGGCTGCGTGCTCGTCTTGTACTTTTCGGCGAACCCTTCCGTCGAATAGCGCTTGCCGCTGATGTCGCCTTCGAGCACGAGGCCGGCCTGCGCGGCGGTGAAGCCGTCGGCGGCGGCCGCCTGCCGATCGTCGTCCGACGCGTCCTTCGGCAGCACGATCCGGTATTGGCCCGTGATGCTGCCGCCGCTCGCATGAAAGGCGGCGAACGTCGTGCGCAGCGATTTCCGGTAACCGGACATCAGGACCGGCCGCAACTGCGCCGGCAAATCGAAGATGTAATGGTAGTCCGTGCCCAGGACGACGAGTTTCTTGCCGTCCTCGGTCATCATGAATCCGGACACTTGCTCGCTGTATCCGTCGTCCTTGTACAGCTTCGGCGTGAAGCAGCCCGACAGCGCGAGGCTGCTGGCGGCCATGCCGGCGGCCAGCAGGCGCCGGCGCGTGATCGATACGTTCATTGTTGTTGTCCCGTCTGTGCGGTTCGGTTCAGTTCAGTGGCTTTCGCCCTCGGTAGCCGGATTCTCGCGTATCCACTGCGCGTTGTCGAACGCGAAATCTGCCTTGGCAGCGGTCGACGGCCCCTGTCCGTGCCGTGCCGACAACGTTTTCGTCGCCGCTTTCAACCGTCTCCGCCATATCTTATTATTCGGCCAGTGCGGAGGTATACCGGCCGCCAACGGTCATGTCGAGGCATGACGCGCCGGTATGAATTACCGCCTTTCGGCTGGCGCGTCGCACGATGCGCGGTCGAAACGACAGGGCACGCGTGACCCGCGCGTATCCCAAAAAAATGACGAGAGGGCGCGATGGTACGACTGGTCTTGCTGCTGCTGGGCATCGAATACTTGCGTACCCGCTGGCGCGGGCTGACCGTGATCGGCTGGGTACGGATCGTCGCGGGCGTCGTGATCTTCGTCGATGCACTCGATGGCGCGCTGCACTTCCCGATCCAGATCTTTGCGTGGCTGTTCCTGATCGAGGGGCTCGCGACGCTTGCCGTGGCCGGCAGCGGCGTAGGCGGGCAGCGCATCCTGCGCTATGTGAAGGGGATCGTGGTGGTGGTCGCTGCCGGGCTCGTGTTCGCGGGGCATCACCACGGCCATTTCCTGCTGTCGATGATCTTCGGCACGCTGTTCCTCGTCGACGGGCTGCTGCAGTGCACTGCAGCGTGGATGGTGCGCTATCGCCGCTGGAACGTCGCCTTCGCATGGGGCGTCGTCGAGATCCTGCTGGCCATCTTCTTCTATCAGCCGTACCCGACGCACTATGTGGGCACCGTGCCGTACTGCCTCGGCCTGCTGCTGATGTTCGGCGGGATGCACATGCTGAGCCTCGCCGCGCGTGTGCGGCGGCTGACGCGCAATCCGGCGTTCGCGACGTCGCCGGCGCCGGCGCTCGCGCCGGATCTCGACGATGCACGCGACCAGCCGCATTTCGCGCAATCCGAATGGGACGGCCCGCCGGCCGACGGCGAGCATGCGCTCACCGTGCACGTGTGGACGCCGACCGGCACGTCGAAGGCCGAAGCGCAGCGCTATCCGGTGATCGACCGCTATATCGCGGCCGTGGACGTCAATGGCGTGATCTCGACCGGGCACGCGGCGCTGGAGTCGCCCGAGGGTATCTATATCAGCCTGTATCCGGGCGTCGAAATCGATCGTTCTCCGGACGAATTCACGCGCATCCTGCGCGCGACCCGCGAAAACGACGTGCCGGGCCTGTTCCAGCCCGACTACGCGACCGAGTCGAAGGCGTGGTGCCCGTCGACCGTGCGCGTGCGGATCCGCAACTACGATCCATCGAAGCTGGATGCCTTCTGGACGTCGTACCGGCAGAACGTGACGTACAACCTCACGTACCGCAACTGCTCGAGCACGGTGTCGAACGCGCTCGAAGCCGCGCTCGACGGTGCGGTGTGGCGGCTGAAGGGCGCGCGTGCCGGGTGGGGCGCGTTCGTGCGGCTGCTGCTCACGCCCGAGCTGTGGGTCGCCGCGCAGATCCGCAAGCGCGCGGTGACGATGGCATGGACGCCCGGGCTCACGCTCGACTATGCGCGCGCGCTCAGCATGCTCGCCGATCCGCGGCCGTTCGCGTGGTGGAAGGTCGCGCGCTCGGCCGTGAAGGCGATCATGACGTCGCGACGCACGTGGCGCGAGCAGGACAGCGCGGCGCTGTCGCCCGGCGGCTCGGAGGCAGCGTCGATGAAGTGATCGCGTGCCACCGGACGCGGGCCCGGCGGCACTGCGGCCGCCGCTGCGCGGCCGCGCGATGTTGCCCGCCACGAGAACCCCCCTACGCAAACAACAATGAACAAGACGAGAGCGTTCCGCATCCTGATTCCCGCCGCGCTGGCGCTGACGAGCGCCGGCTTCGCGCAGGCGAGCGCGGACGAGGTGCCGCGCATGAGCGACGACGTGTACCGCACGTCGGTGTCGTTCTGCTCGAACGTCGCGGCTGCCGAGAAGATCGAGTGCCAGGGCGACATGATCGCCGCGGGCAGCCGGATCGTCGCGGCGATCGGCGGCCTGCCGCCGGCATCCGCCACGTCGATCGACGAAGGCGCGCGCAGCAAGCTGCCGGCGGCGGAGCGCAAGGGGCTCGCGCCGGTCGAGCCGGGCGCGATCGACAAGGACGACGACCTCGCCGGTCTCGCCGGCATGGTGCGCCTGTGCGACGTCTACGAATCCGAGCCGGCGTCGCGAGCCCGGCATCACGCGGCGCTGAAGCAGCAGGCGCCAGGCGCCGCACCGCGCGTCGAGGCGTTGCTGGCCGATGCGTCGACGGCGGCGCGCCGGCGCGTCAGCATCGGCGTGTGGCAGATCCTCGCGCTCGAAGGCCCCGAATCGATCACACGCGCGTGCACGCAGCTGGGCGCCGGGTCGTGAGGGGCGGCGTGCCGCCAGTGTGGCGGCACGTGTCGGCCGTGTGAGGCAGCGCGCGACGCGACGATGGGTGCCTGTACCCGCGCCGCCGGACTTCATTCGTCCACCTTCACATTCGTGCCATGTTGCGTCGGCAACAATTGCGGACAGACATTCGACAATCTTGCGGCGCATCCCGCGACCGCAAGCCTTTTCCGAGGAAACGCCATGCTCAAGACGCTCGCCCGCGCCGCTGCCGCACTCGCCGTCGCTTCCGTTTCACTGCACGCCACCGCGCAGACCAGCTACGACTACCTGTTGCTCGCCGCGTCGTGGGAGCCCGGCTTCTGCGCGTCGCACGATACGCCCGAATGCACGAACCTCGCCGGCACGTACGCGGCGACGAGCCTGTCGCTGCATGGCCTGTGGCCGAACAACTACGACGGCAACCAGCCGTTCTACTGCGGCGTGCCGCAGAACGACATCGATCTCGACAACGCGCACCAGTGGTGCAGCATGGATGCGTACCCGATCAGCAGCGCGACCCGCAACACGCTGTCGACGTACATGCCGGGCGTCGCGTCGTGCCTCGACAAGCACGAGTGGTTCAAGCACGGCACCTGCTCGAACTCGACTTCGCCCGATGCGTACTGGAATCAGGCATCCGGCATGATCAGCCGGCTCGGCAACACGTCGTTCAACGCGTTCCTGCAGGCGAACGCGGGCAAGACGGTCACGCGTAACCAGCTGCTGTCGGCCTTCGAAGGCGCATTCGGCAGCAACACGCGCAGCGCGGTGTCGCTGAAGTGCACGAAGACGAATGGCGTCAGCTACTTCACCGAGGCATGGATCGCGGTGAAGACCAATGCGGCCGCGCAGTTCCCGAGCGCCGCATCGCTCGTGACGGACGGCAACACGCAGGGCACGTGCCCGACGTCGGGCGTGTATATCGCGAAGTAACGGGGAAGGGCGAAGGGGCGACGGCGCGCGACATCGTGTGCGCCGTCGCCGGTCACGGCTTCGGCGGGATGCCCGACCACAGCAGCCGGGCCAGTTCCGGTGCGTCGAGTTGCGGCTCGTGTTCGTCGATCGCGTCGGGCAGTGCATGCCACGGCACCGCCGGATTCCGGTGATGCTGCAGATGAAGGTTGATGTGATACGGCCACACGAACACGCGGCCGATCCAGCCCGTGCGCCATGAATACGTCCAGTCGGCCCAGCCGGGCGTCGCGTGCGGGCCGCCGCTGTGCTCGGCCATGCTGCGGATCTTCTGCAGCAGTACCGACAGCGTGAGCAGCGTCACGAACCACAGCGCGGCGACCAGCAGGAGCGTCTGCACGGAACAGGCCCACACGAGCAGCGCGACGATGACTCCCCATACCGCCGCGGCTGCCTGGAACGGCCGGTCGAGCCGCGTGTTCTGTCCGCCCGCGCGCCGGAATGCCGCCATGTTGCGCACCATGTTCAGCACGAGCAGGTCGCCGAGGAACTGCCGCGCAAGCGGCCATGCGTCGAGCGGCCGGAACCGCCACGGCTGGTCGTGATAGAGGAACTGCCGCTCCGGGTCCTGCTCGGTGCCGAGATGCCGGTGATGTGCGAGATGCAGCGGCCGGTAGAACTCGATGGGCACGAGCCCCGGCACGCCGATCGCGACGTTGATCAGGAAGTCGTTGAAACCGCGGCGGCGCGTGAGGTGATAGTGGACCGCGTCGTGATACAGGATGAACAGCGCATGCTGCCGCGTCGCGACGACGAGTACGGCAAGCGCATACAGGTACCACGCGCCGAGCGCGGTGGCCACCCGGATCGCCACGACGATGCACGCCCATTCGAGCAGCGCGGCCGCCATCGTGCGCAGGTCGACTTTGGCGCGCAGCAGCGTGAGCGTGAGCGCGCCGGCCGCGATACCGATCGCGCCGCCCCATGCGACGTCGGCGGCACGATGCTGGCCGGTGGTCAGTACCGTCACCATCAGCAGCGCGCTCCACGCGATGAACAGCACGGCCGACCGCCGCCGGAGCGCCAGCAGCACGATGGCGATCGCGACCGGCAGCGCGACGTGTCCGCTCGGCGATGCGGCAAGCGGCGTGTCGATCCGCTGCAGCCACGCGATCCAGCCGTCATGAACGGGCGGCCATGCGACGGCGGTCGGATGCAGCAGATGGCACACGAGGCAAATGCCGGCCGCGAGCGTGCCGGCGAAGAACGCCGGCAGCAGCCATGCACGGCCACGCCCGAGCCACACGAGCGCGGGCATCACGAACAGGTAGCTGAGGTAAAGCGGCACGGTGCCGGGCAGCAGCGGAACCGCGCGATCGAGTGTGCTCGCCGGAATGATCGTGACCGGCCCGAGCGGCAGGTGCGTGACGAAGGAGTAGAACGCGCCCGTCACGACGAGATAGGTGGCGAGCAGCAGCCATGGCCGGGCGATCGGCGCGTCGTTCGCATCCTGGCGGGAAACGGCGTTGGACATGGCGGGAGCAGGCGGGTAACGGGCTATCATAGCAAGCTGTTCAGTCTTGCAGGAGTACCCGATGGAGTTGCGTGCCACCGCCGTCGAACGTGCGGCCCTGGGCCCGGACGACATCGACCGGATGTTCTCGTTGTATGCGGCGTCCTATTGCGACACGGTTCGTGCGCAGTTCGACCGCGACCTCGGCGACAAGACGCACTGCATCGTGCTGCGCGACGGCGGTGGCGCGATCCAGGGCTTCTCGACGCTCAAGCAGTACGAGACACGCTGGCGCGACGCGTCGATCCGCGTGATCTTTTCCGGCGATACGATCATCGATCCCGCGCACTGGGGCACGCAGCATCTCGCGTTCGCGTGGATCCGCCACGCGGGCGACGTGTGGCGGCAGGCACCCGCCGTGCCGCTGTACTGGTTCCTGATCTGCAAGGGGCATCGCACCTATCGCTACCTGCGTGCGTTCGCGCGCGACTACGCGCCGCGTGCCGACAACCTGACCGCCCCGGCCACGCAGGACCTGATGGATTACCTGGCCGCGAGCCGCTACGGGCACGCGTACGACTCCGCCACCGGCCTGCTGTCGTTCGACACGCCGCAGGGCCGGCTTGCGCCCGTGCTCGCGGAGGTGCCGGCCGCGCACCGGCGGCTGGCCGACGTCGACTACTTCCTCGCACGCAATCCCGGCTACGCACAGGGCGACGAACTCGTGTGCCTGTGCGAACTGTCGGCGTCGAACCTGCGGCCGCTTGCGCGCCGGCTGTTCGACGGGGTGTGAGCCACGCGCATGCGGATCCGTCTCGCGCAATCGGCCGACAATGCGCGCATTCTCGATTTCCAGTCCCGTCATGCGATGCAGGGCAGCCTGCCGCTGCGCTTCGATCGTGCGCCTGACTACTTCGCGCTGCATCGCTGCCACGCGCCGCATCATGAGGTCTGGCTCGCGGAAGATGAGCGTGCGTCGTTGAAGGGGCTTGCGAGCCTCGTCGTGCGCGACGGCTATCTCGGCGAGCGCGCGCAGCCGGTCGCCTATCTCGGCGACCTGCGGCTGATGCACGACCGGCGGCTGTCGCGCGAGTGGACCGACTCGGTGCGCGCACGCTTCGCGACCCTGCGCGCCGACGCCGGCGTGCAGCATGCGTATTGCTGCATGATCCGCGACAACCGGCTCGCGGTGCAGTCGCTGGCGCGCTCGCGGCGCGAGAACCGGCTGCGTTTCACGCACTGGCACGGCTACGAGAACGTGTCGATCTACGCGCAGCGCGGGCTGTCGTCGGTGCCGCGTTGCGTGCCGGGCGTGCGGATCGTCGATGCGCAGCCGCATCATGCGGACGCACTGCGCGCGTTTCTCGATGCCGAATCGCGCCGCCAGCCGTTCGGCGGCGTGTTCTCCGCGGACGAATTCGCGCGGCGGCTCGACACGTGGCCGTCGTTCGGCATCGACGCGTTCCTGCTGGCGCTCGACGCGCACGACAACCTGGTCGGTTGCGTCGCGCCGTGGGATGCAGGCGAGATCAAACGGATCGTGCTCGAACGGCTGCCGTTGCCGCTGCGGGCGGTCCGTGTCGCATTCAATGCAGTCGCACCCGCATTGCGCCGCCCGCGTATCGCGGCGCCCGGCGAGCCGTTGCGCGACGTCTATCTGACGCACCTGCAGGTGCGCGACCGCGATCCGTCCGTGTTCGCGGCGCTGCTCGATGCCGCGTGGCTGCGCGTGCGCAATAGCCATGCGCTGATGCAGTTGTGCCTGTACGACCGCGATCCGCTCGGGGCGGCGCTCGCGCGCTACCACGCGGCGCGTACGCCGATGGATCTCTATACGCTGTCGACCGGCGAGCCGGCCGTGCCGATCGATGGCCTGCTGGCCGGCCGCGTGCCGGGCTTCGAGATCTACTTGGTCTGAGCGCGCGTGACGTGCAGCAGGTCGGCGAACGCGAGCCAGAAGCGGCCGGCGTCGAAGCCGAGCCCGCCGAGCACGGGCTGGCCGTGGTCGAGCCGCGGCAGGCAGATCTGCGGGATGCTGGGCATCACCTGGTGTTCGAGATAGAACTGTCCGTCGTGCGCGCAGCCGGGACGATGCCCGTTCAGCCGCCCGTGATGCGAATCGAAGCGCGTGGACGCCTCGACGGACCAGCTCACGCCGTGCACGAGATGCAGGTCGCGCGGCAGCGCGGCAAGCATTGCGCCGACGCGCGGATCGCGCCGGCTGCTGATGTCGCGCGTCCCGGCGTCGGCCCAGCGCGTGCGCAGCATGCGGCGTGCGATGCGGTCGGGCCACGGCGCGGCCACGTGCGGCGGCATGCCGTGGCGGAAGATCGTATCGACGATCGCGGACGGCCCGCACGGCGGCTGCATCAGCGCGAGGCCGGCACAACGCGCCGCCAGCGCCGGGTCGACGACGAGCGCGGCGAGCGTGTCGATGCCGCCCTTGCTGTGCGCAAGCGCGACGAATTCGCCGCCGGCCGGCAGATGCGTGCGCAGGTATGCACCGATATGCGCGCCCTGATCGAACACGCCGCGCGCGGAACGCACCGGCACCGTCAGCACGCGATAGCCGGCCGCGCCGAGCGTCTGCCGCGCGCCGCGGTTGCAGCCGGGCAGCCATTCCGAATACAGCCCGGCGACGAGCACCACCGTCGTCGTCAGCGGCAGGCGGGCGGTGCGCCGTGTCCAGCCGTCGATGAACGCGTCGGTCCGGTCGAGGTTCGCCGCGGCACGCGTGAACGGCGTCGCCGGATAGTGGCGGCGCCAGTCGTCGAACCCGTCGGGCGTCCACGGCGCGCGGGTCATGCGTGCGACTCCGGTTCGGGTTCGGCAGTGGTCAGATACGGTTCGAGCGCGGCGCGTGCCGCGCGCAATGCCGCCTCGCTGTCGAGGCGGTCGGGATGGAAGCGCGGCGAGAACCAGAACAGCCACATCGGCATCACGCGCGTGAAGATGCCCGGTGCGACGAACAGCCAGCGCAGCAGTTGCAGCCAGCCGCGCAGGTTCCAGGTCTGCCCGTCGACGGCGACGAGGCGGTGCACGAAATAAATCAGGTCGATCACGAAGTAGACGGAGATCCCGAGCATGGCCGCGCAGCGCACGACATAGCGCCGCACCGCGTTCGGCATGGCCGCCGCGAACACGTCGAACGCGACGGTCTTGTGCTCGGTTTCCTCGATCGCATGCCAGCGCCACACGGCCGCCATTGTCGGGTCGGCGCCGTCGAGGATCGCCGGGTCGCTCAGCAGGCGGTGCGCGAGGATCGTCGTGTAGTGCTCGAGGCACGCCGTCAGCGCGAGCCGCGTAACGGGCGCCACCTGCCGCGCGGCATTGCGCTGGCGTGTTTCGAGCAGCGCCTCGAGCGCGTCGACCGGCACGTGCTGCGACGCGAGGCGTGCGTTGTAGAGCCGGTGCACGCGGATATGCGACGCTTCCTGCCGCACGAACGCGTCGACGTCGGCCGCGAGCGATGCATCGCCGCCAACCTGGGCGCGAAACGGCCGCACGCTTTCGATGAAGAAGCGCTCGCCGAGCGGGAACATCACGGAGAACGCGTCGAAGAAGCGCGTGACATGGCACGTGCCGCGATACCAGAAGCGCGGAATGCGTTCGTCGATCGCGAAGCGCACGTCGCGGGTCGGCATGCGCGACGCGGGGCTGTCGGCGCTCGGGCGGCGAAACGGCCGCATGCTAGTTCCGCCCCGCCAGGGACGGGGCGCGGGCCGTTACCGGCGGCTGACGCATCTGTTGTATCCTCCCGTGCAAACAACCGCCATCCCGAACCATGAACCGACCGAGCGCGCAAGCCGCTGCCGCGCAGACCCGACGTTACGATCGGGCGAACCTGCTCGTGCTCGCGCTGCAGAGCGTGGTGTGGGCCGGCACGCTTACCTGGCTGTCGCATACCGGCGCCGGCGCGATCAAGTGGCTCGTGCTTGTGCCGTTCTGCCTCGTGATGCAGGGCGTGTTCTCGATGATGCACGAAACCTTTCACGGGTTCGGGCATCGCCGGCCGATCGCGAATTATATGATGATGTGGTGGGCGTCCACGATGTTCGGCGCGGCCGCGACACTCATTCACGTGAACCATCTCGGCCATCACGTGCGCAACCGCACGCGCGCGGAGCGCGCGGATTTCGCGACCGCGGACGAATCGCTGCTGCGCAAGCGCGTTGAATACTACGCGGCGATACTCGGCGGCATCTGGCTCGGCAGTTTCGTCGGCAGCTTCGTGCTCGCGCTGGTACCCGGCCGCACGATGCAGCGGCTCGCCGCGCGCGGCGACGACAACACCTACGCGGCCGCCTTCAAGGAATTCAAGGCGGCCGACTTCCGCCGCATCCGCTACGAAACGCTTGCTGCCGCTGGTGCCTGGCTGCTGGCCGGCTGGCTGCTCGACTGGTCGGCGTCGGCGGTGCTGGTTGCGTATGTCGCGTTCGCGTTCTCGTGGTCGTCGCTGCAATGGGTGTACCACATGCGCACGCCGCTCGACGTCGTCGAAGGCACGTACAACATGCGCGCGCCGACGCCGGTGCGCTGGCTGCTGCTGAACTTCAACTACAACCTCACGCATCATCGCCGCCCCGCGCTGCGCTGGCAGGACATGCACGCGGTGTCGGACCTGCGCGAGACGCGGCCGCTGTGGTACGGCTGGCTCACGATCTTCGCGCCGCCGCGCCGGCTGCCCGACGATCTCGCGCAACTCGACAAGACCTATTTCTGATGGACGCGTCCGCCCGCAGCCCGGCCGATGCATGGCGCACGTTCGCACGCGCCGCGCAGCCGGACGTCGATCGATGGCAGGCCGGCCTTGCAGCGCCGGGTGACATGCAGGCGCGCCGGCTGACGGCGCTGCTCGCCGCGAACCGCGATACGGTATTCGGGCGCCGGTTCGGCTTCGACCGGATCGACAGCCCCGCGCAGTTCCGTGAACGCGTGCCCGTGCATGAGGCCGCCGATTTCCTGCCGTGGCTCGATCGTGTGTCGCACGAAACGGAACCGGTGCTGAGCGCAGAGCGCCCGGTGTTCCTCGAGCGCACCAGCGGCAGCACCGCGCGCCAGAAGCTGATTCCTTATACGCCCGCGTTCCTGCGCGAACTGCAGGCTGCGATGACCGTATGGCTGGCCGACATGTATCGCGCCTGTCCGGCGCTCGGCGAAGGGCGCGCGTACTGGTCGATGTCGCCGCCGCTGCAGGCGCCCGGCGTCGCGCCCAACGGGATTCCGGTCGGCTCGGCGAGCGATCTCGACTACCTCGGCGACAGCAGCGCGGCCGCGCTCGCGTCGACGCTGCTCGTGCCGCCGCTAACCGGTAACGCAACGACGTGGCGGCGCGAGACGCTGCGCGCGCTCGTCGCGGACGAAGCGCTCGCATTCATCAGCGTATGGAGCCCGACGTTCCTGACGAGCGTGCTGCGCCCGCTGTTCGATCGCAACGATGCCGACGGCGCGCGCGATCTCGCATGGGTCGAGGCATCGCTGCCGGCCGACCGCCGCGCGGCGCTGCGCGGTGCGATCGCGGCTGGCGATTGCCGGGCGCTGTGGCCGCGCCTGGCCGCCGTGAGCTGCTGGCTGGATGGCCCGAGCAAGCATTACGCCGACGCGTTGCACGTGCGGTTTCCGCAGGCACAATGGCTGCCGAAGGGGTTGTTCGCGACGGAAGGTGTCGCGAGCATTCCGTTCGGCACGGGCGACGGTTGCCCGCTCGCGATCGGCAGCCACTACCTTGAATTCGTGCGCGACGACGGCAGCGTGTGCGACGTCGAAGGGCTGCGCCCCGGCGACGACGCGCAGGTGCTGCTGACCACGGGCGGCGGGCTGTATCGCTATGCGCTCGGCGATCGCGTGCGCGTGGTCGGCATGGCCGCGCGCACGCCGCGCATTGCGTTCGTCGGGCGTGCGGCGGCGAGCGTCGATCTCGTCGGCGAGAAACTCGACGAACAGATTGCGGCTGAAGCGCTGAACCGCGCGCGTGAGCAGTACCGCGAAGTCTGCGCGTGCGTCGTGCCGTGCGTGGCCAAAGAAGGACTGCCGCATTACGTGCTGTGCGTTGCCGGCGACATCGGCACCGAGGCAGCCGACGCAATGTGCGCAGCTGTCGAAGCCGAACTGGTGCAGGCGTTCCACTACGCTCACGCGCGCCGCCTCGGCCAGCTCGGTCCGCTGCGCATGCGCTGGCTGGGCCGATCGCCGGCGCTACTCGGCGACCTGCTGCAACACGCGGCCGAACGGGCCGGGATCCGCGCGGGCGACGTGAAGCCGTGCGCACTCGTGACGCGGTTGCCAATGGCTGATGCGTTGCTGGCGATGACAAATGAATGATGTGATGAACGACACGATCGAACCACGTGGATGCGGGCATGAATGCCCGTCGCGCGATGCGGCCGGTGCGCACGACCATGCGCCGCTACCCGACGGCCTGCACGAGCAATGGTTCGTCGCGTGCACCGAACGCGAACTCCCGCGCGACAAGCCGCTCGGCGTGAGGATCCTCGATACCGGCATCGTGCTGTTCCGGCAGCGCGACGGCCGGATCGCCGCGCTGATCGACCAGTGCGTGCATCGCGGCACGCGCCTGTCGGCCGGCAAGGTCGACCGCGACACGCTCGTGTGCCCGTATCACGGCTGGCGCTATGACGGCGAAGGGCAGGTCGTCCACGTGCCGAGCATCGACGGCTCGCAGCCGGCCGGCACGCCCGGCCGCTACCCGTTCCGGCAGCGCACGCTGCCCGTGCAACTGCTCGACGGGCTCGTGTGGGTGTACCTCGGCACGGACGATCCGTCGGCGCGTGCGATCTTCCGGATGCCGTTTTGCGACGTCGCGCCGTGGCAGTCGTACTTCATGGTGAATACGTTCGACGGCGACATCGCGATGCTCGCGCAGAACTTCATGGACGTGCCGCATACGGTATTCGTGCACGACGGGATCTTTCGCAGCAGCCGCGGCCAGGCGATGGAGGCGACGGTCGCGACGACACAGGACAGCGTCGCCGTCACGTATCACGACGGCGACGACAAGATCGGCTTCTGTCTCGACTGGCTCACGAACCCCGATCGCGTGCCGCTCGCGCACGTCGACCGCTTCATCGCGCCGAACGTGACGCGCTGCGACTACCTGTGGGGCGAACGTTCCGGGTTCCTGATCGTCAGCCAGATCACACCGATCGATGCGCGCCGCTCGCGCGTCTATACGTACATCGCCTATCGCTTCCGGCTGCCGCGTTGGATGCTGCGCGCGCTGCGGCCGCTGCTGAACCTGTACACGCACCTCGTGATCCAGCAGGACGTGCGGATCATGCGCGCGCACCGGCAGGGCCTCGACAACGCGCCGGGCTTCCGTCCGCACAACGTGCGCGCCGACATCGTGCACGTCGCGATCGACCGGCTGCTCGATGCGGTGAAACGCGGTGAGCCGCTGCCGGTCGCACAGTGCGGCGAGAAGGTGATGCGGTTCGAGCTGTAGGCGCCGCTCGGGGCGTCTAGTGCGCGGGGCCGGTCTGGCCGGATGCGGGCGGCGCGAACGCGGTGCCGTCCGTCAGGTAGCGGTGGACGGCCGGCAAATGTTCGAGCGCGAGCGCCGGATACGCGTGATGCACCTGGTGATAGCCGATGTTGCGCGGATACAGCACGAGCTTGCCGATCCAGCCGAACGTCATCGTGCGTGTCATTTGCCAGATCGATTCCGGCGCGCGTTCGTCGATCTCGACGTGTTGATGTTCGAGCAGCACACGGTTCGCGTTCATGATGCCGCCGACGATCCACGGCAGTCCGTAGTACGTGAAGAACGGCAGATCCCAGTGCACGACGGCCACGATCGCGAGCAGATAGCCCGCGCAATGCGGCAGGTCGGCGCGCGCGCAGGCGATGACTTCAGGGTGACGGCGCAAATCCTGGTGTGAGCGGTCCTGCATGAAGCCGCGCGCGTACCATGGCCGGAACGCGGGCCACGCGAGCGCGAGCGGCGCCATCAGCGCGCGCAGTGGCCACCAGACCGGCAGCAGCGCGCCGCGCAGCATCATCACGCGCTGCACCCAGCCGCCGCGCGCGGCCAGCCGGTGCAGGTACGGATCCTCGGCGGTGCCGACCGCGCGGTGATGGCGCAAGTGGTGATAGCGCATCGCGGCGATCGACGAACCGATCGTCCAGCCGGCGAGCGCTTCGACGAGCGCGAGCGGCAGCGTCATGCGCCGCATCGGGAGGTGGCAGGCGTCGTGCAGGATTACGCCGAATGCCTGCAGCCGGCCCGCGATCAGCAGCACGGCCGCGACATAGACGAACGGATTCGGCACGAAGCGGATCGCGGCCCAGCACAGCACGATGCCGAGCCAGTCGATGCACGCATAGCGGACGAGCCGCCATGGCCGCGCACCGGCCGCGAACGGCAGCGTGCGGTTCAGTTCGGCAGGCGTCGGCAGGGTGGATGGCGTGAGCATTCGATGAGGTCGGGCGCACCGTCGATGGTGCGCATGCAGGCGTATCGGTCGGCAATATACACCGGTTTCCTCAGACGTCGAGCGGCCGCATTCAACGCGCGGCGTGGCTTGCCGAACCATCGCATGGCCGCGTTTGCTGCTTCGTCGACGTTCGGCGCATCGTCACCGGCCCAGGCGACGACGCCATCGGGCCGCACGAGCACGGCGCGCAAGCCCAGCCGGTCTTTCGCATCGCCCGCGCGACCGCTTGTTTACTCGAGCAGCCGCAACGCGTCCGCGAGCGACAGCACCGTCGTGCGCGATTCGAAGGCGGTGGAGAACAGATGCTCATGGACCACCGGGTCCGGGTCGTAGCAGCAGTCCTTGACCGTGTACAGGCGGAAGTCCGCATCGCTCGCGTGGGCGATCGACGACAGCATCACGCCCGTCGACGCGATGCCGACCATGATCAGTGAATCGACACCTTGCTCGACCAGCCGCGCCTGCAGATCGGTGCCGAAGAACACGCTGGCGCGGTGCGCGACGATCAGCGGCTCGTCGGGCTGCCGGCCGAGCTCCGGGCACGGGCCGTCGTTGACGAAGAGGCCGAGCTGCTTGATGCCCTGGCCGTTCTTGTTGCGCGGGCTGACTTCCGGATAACCGGGGCTGAACCGGAGGTTCGCGAACCAGACGCCGACGCCGGCGGCCCGCGCCGCATCGCAGAGCCGGCGCGTATTGGCGAGCAACCCGGGTGCGACGGACGGAAAGAGGCCGAGGATGTCGGTCTGGTAATGCATGACGAGCAGCGCGGTGCTCGACGGCACGATGGCGGGAATCGGCGCGGACGGGCTGTCGCCGGGGTGCGTGGGGGTGGTCGTTGCGATATCCGGTGCGTGTTGCCGAGTCATGAACGAGAGTCTCCGATAGCCCGCGGGGAATGTCAGCGTCCCCGATTTGTACCGGAAAATCGGATCGGCTGCCGATGCGATTTTCGTAGGGGCGTTTTACCGTGCTGCGCGGCGGCCCCGGCCAAACCGGCGCCACGTCTCTGCACGGCCGCAATATACTGGCATGCGCTTTATCGACTCACGGTTGGTCACGGTAGTGTGACGTCGACGCCGATGGTCGGTCGCGACTGCCCGCCGCTACCGGCTTGCAGTTCTTGCGCGGAGCATGCCCGAAGCCGCAATGCCTCGCGTGATGTCATTTCATGTCACGTTGTGCCAACACGAGCGACACGCCATGCCAGTTACCGGATTCAGTCACTACAATCTGCGCGCGGATCGGCCGACACTCGATTCGCTGCGGGATTTCTACGTCGACATCGTCGGCTTGCAGGAAGGGTTTCGTCCGCCGTTCAAGAGCTTCGGGTATTGGTTGTATGCGGGCACGCAGGCCGTGCTGCATCTGTCGGAAGCGCGGCCGGGCGAGTCGCGCCCGTCAAACGTTGCCAATACGTTCGATCATGTTGCGTTTTCATGCGCAGACGCCGACGACATGGCGCGTCATCTGACAGACGCCAACGTGGCGTTCACGCGCGCGCACGTTCCGCTCACCGGCCAGGTGCAGTTTTTCTTCCGTGATCCGGCGGGCAATGGCGTCGAGTTGAATTTCGCGCAAGCCGGGTGAGTGCGAGTGGCGTTTGCTGCCGAGCGGCGCATGTCGATATCAGCCGGACACGGGGCTACGGGCCGATCGTAAGGGGTGCAGGCGCGTTTGGAACACCTGGCGTCCCGAGCAAGTCATCCACCCCTTCTGCACCAGCGTGCCGTACGCCGGCAATACAAACCCGCAGCAAAACATTCATTTTTTCAAAATCAATCCGCTCATGTATTGATTCAAATCGCGGAAATCTTGGACTGTCCAGGAGTGGGGCGGGAGTTTTACGCCGTTCTCTCGCAACGTTTTCGGAATCAGGTCCCCATTGGGACGGAGGGTGACTGACGAGACAATGACGCCGGGATAATCGTTGAGCCGCTTCTTGAAGGCGGGCGTCGTAAGGTCGGGCGTGGGTGGGTTGCTTTTATTGGCCAATGGCCCCGTGCCTCTGGCATCTGCTCCATGGCACATCGCACATCTCGCCAGGAAGATCTTTTTCCCGTTATCACTATCCGCGAAGGCGGGTGATGTTTGCGCAAGCAATGACACACCCAATGAAGCGACGAGGAATATTTTCATTTTTCGTAGTTTTGTTGTGTGAGCCGCTGCATGTCTCTGTGGGGGCGATGGCTGCCGAATGGCGAGTTCTCCATTGAGCGCGCCGACATTCATCTGCCGGCATGGCGCCGGGTGAGGCGCGCTCAACTTCTCCGCCTTAAAAAATCGACCTTCCCGAATAAGTCGTCAACCACTCCAGCGCCAGCGTCCCTGCACTCCGTCAATATAAACTGACATGTACTCTCGCCAACACAGACCGCGCGGACAGGCATCACTTCACTTCCGACTCCCGGGTTCGGACCGGGCCGCCATGTCGGCAGAAAAAATATCGTTGGATAGACTACTTTCCTTTGCAGCTTTAAGCTTGTTGCATCGACGGGTGCAATCCGCCTCCCGTTACGAGACGAAAGAATAACACCCAATGCACACGTACCGCTGCCACGTCGTGCCAGTCCGAAGCGGCCCTGTCCGCAACCTGTCGGGACGTCAGAAGTTAGGAGACACATTTCGCTTGCATGCACTGAGCCTTCCGTGATCAACTTATCTTCCGGGGACTTTTTTAGCACGCTAAGCCGGCGCAAAATTTTATTTTCGATATCTGGTGGGTAATTTAATATCATGCAAAATAATTTAAATATTCGTGGCGAGCCAATACAAACCGTTTATACCAATTTTCGCCTTGGGAAATTCATTGTAAATCGTAGATATCAGCGTAAGCTTGTATGGACGTTGGTTGAAAAGCAGCGATTCATTGATTCTCTCATTAATCAATTTCCTGTTCCGTTGTTTTTGGGTGTTGCATTTGAGCATCCTTCTAGGGGCAACTGCTTCGAGATTTTGGATGGCATGCAGCGACTTGAGGCAATAACTTCGTTTATCGAAGGTCAGTTTCGTGTGGATGGTGGTTATTTCGACCTCTCAATTGTTGCGGAGACAAACAGGCTTCTGCAGGAAGGTAAGCTTGAACAAAAGCTTCCTACATTGAATTTTGCTGCCTGCACAAATATTCTTAATTATCCACTTCCGATTTCGACTTCAACTTACACGACCACAGCTAATGTGGATGAAACATTCAGGCGAATAAATACAGGTGGAGTGCGATTGTCCACGCATGAAGTCCGTCAGGCTGGTGCGATAGCGGATTTTCCGCAATTGGTTCGCAGGTGCGCTATGTATATTCGCGGAGATGTGTCGCACACGGATATTGTGGATTTGGAGGCAATGCGCAACATCAGCCTAACGAGCGATGATTTAAATTATGGAATAAAAGTTCGAGATACTTTTTGGAATAAAAGTCATATTCTCACTGCTGAGAATATCTTGGCATCTCGCGATGAGGAAGTGGTGGCTCACATTCTCCTACACCTGTTGCTAAAGGAAAATGCCAAAACGTCGTCCAATTTTCTGGATGATGTATATACCGATGGAACTGAGGTTGCAGTTCTTGCGAATGATGCAGTTTTGAAGCATGGTGCTGATATCATTTACAAGCAATTTTGTTTTGTTTTTGATGAGTTGGGCAAGGTCATGCATGAATTTGGGTACAATCTTGCGACGCATTTATATTCTGATAGGCCCTTGAAGATTCAGCACGCTTACCAAGTAATTTACCTTGCATTTTTTGATTTGCTGATGTTGCAAAACAAAAAAATACAGAATGTAGGGTCGCTGGCTCGGGCTTTGAAAGGCGTTGCAACAAACTGCATGGGCCGACTCAGTAATGATCGAAAATGGGTGCAATCTGAACGTATTCAGATGATAAACTCAACAAAAGGAGTGATCTCTTCGCAATTCATTGCTCGGGAAGGGATGGATCCGACGGCAATATCTTGGGTCGATAATTTGCAAAATATACTTAATCAGTCTAGGACGGAGAATGTTTGCTATGACTTTAAGATAGGTTTGCACGATCTCTCGAGGGCTGGAGGGTTAAACGACAAAATTCTGCCGAAAGTGGTTAGAACGCTTACGGCTATGTCAAACTCTCATGCAGGGGATAGCTACGTAATTATTGGTGTGGCGGATAATCAGGGGCACGCGCTGCGCCATGAAGGGATTTATTCTGAAAAAGCTGTGAAATATGGGGATTTCTATGTGGCAGGTGTTGGTGCAGAGGCGAGGAAATTTTATAAAAATCTTGACACTTACCAGCAAAAACTCCATCAGTTAATTGAGGATGAGCCAATTAATGATGAAATCAAGCGAGCGATTCAGAGGAATGTGGTATTTATAAAGTATTATGAAAAAGATGTTGTTTTGATGAAAATAACAAGAGGAAAATATCCTATTAAATATGATGGGAAGATTTATGTGAGAAAGATTGCGAATACGGATCCGGAGCCAATTTCTGAAAAAGATGAATTTTCATTCTTTGGTGAGTTTATGGAGCAATCCAATCGCTACCCTTATTCTAATTAATTAGTATGATCGCCGGCCGGTGACGTGGGGAAGAGACGGATGTAGCTCGCATCGCTGGCCGGGGCCGGCTACCCGTATGATTGTTTTACTTCGGAGGGTGTCGTAGCGCGCAGCTTGACTTCAAGGGGCGGTGTGGGTCGATTGCTGACGAATGACGAATTCGCCGTTGAGTGTGCCGATATGCGTCGATCTTCACCCGCCGACATTGCGCCGGGTGAGGTGCGTCTAACTTCGCCACCTCAAAAAATCGACCTTCCCGAATAAGTCGTCAACCATTCCAAAGCCGTAGTCCCCGCCAACGAGTTCCCGTTCGCATCGAGCCCCGGCGCCCACACGCACACGGCCATCTCGCCCGGCAGCACCGCGACGATCCCGCCGCCGACGCCGCTTTTCGCGGGCAGTCCGACGCGATACACGAAATCCCCCGCCGCATCGTAGGTGCCGCAGGTCAGCATCAGCGCCGACAGCCGCTTCGCGGAGCTCGAATCGACGATCCGCTCGCCGGTGACCGGCGCGACACCGCCGTTCGCGAGGAACAGCGCGGCGCGCGCGAGCTCGACGCAGTTCATCGTGATCGCGCACTGACGGCAATACGCGTCGATCACAGTGTCGGGCGGCATTTGCATGTTGCCGAAGCTCGCCATGAAGTGCGCCATCGCGCGGTTGCGCTCCGCGTGCTGCAGCTCCGATTGCGCGACGCGCGAATCGTAGTCGATGTCGTTCGCGCCGATCAGCCGCCGCACGAATTCGACGAGCGCCGTCTCGGCCTTCACGAAGCGGCGGCACAGCACGTCGGTGACGACCAGCGCACCGGCGTTGATGAACGGATTGCGCGGCTTGCCGCGCTCGCTCTCGAGCTGGACCAGCGAGTTGAACGCGTTGCCGGACGGCTCGCGGCCGACCCGTTCCCACAGTTCGTCGCCCAGCAGCTGGAACGCAAGCGTGCACGCGAACAACTTCGAGATGCTCTGGATCGAGAAGCGCTCGTACGCGTCGCCCACCGTGCAAACGTTTCCGTCGAGCGTCACGACGGCCATCCCGAACTTGTCGGCAGGCACTTTCGCGAGTTCGGGAATGTAGTCGGCGACCCGGCCCTGGCCAATCCAGGGGGCGAGTTCGGTGTGGATGCGTTCGAGGATCGTCTGGTAATTCATCAAGTCAGGCGGGTAGGTGAGTGGCCGGATTCTGGCGAGCCCGTATGGAACCGTCCCGGCGCCGATTCGTCAAGCACGGACGATATCGCGCCCTTATTTTCAAGACCTCTGAACAGGCAATCGGCCGGCGCAGTATCATGCGGTACGTTTCGGCCAATGGCCGGCGTCCGGCACCGGCCGGCGCCGCCGCGGCTTCCCCGATGACCCGACCGCTGCCCATGTCTTTTCGCATCCTGCTCGTCGAAGACGACACCCGCCTGTCCACGCTGATCGCCGGCTACCTGCGCAAGAACGACTATGAAGTCGACACTGTGCTGCATGGTGACGCCGCGGTGCCGGCGATCCTGTCCATTCGGCCCGATCTCGTCATTCTCGACGTGAACCTGCCGGGCAAGGACGGCTTCGAAATCTGCCGCGAGGCACGCAAGCAGTACGACGGCGTGATCATCATGGTGACGGCGCGCGACGAGCCGTTCGACGAACTGCTCGGCCTCGAGTTCGGCGCGGACGACTACGTGCACAAGCCGGTCGAGCCGCGCATCCTGCTCGCGCGGATCAAGGCCCAGCTGCGCCGCGCGCCCGCGCGCGTGACCGAGAGCACCGCGCCGCAGCCCGAGCGCTACGCGTTCGGCAAGTTCTCGATCGACCGCACCGACCGTTCCGTCGTGCTGCCCGACGGCAGCACGCCCGACTTGACGTCGGCCGAATTCGACCTGTTGTGGGCGCTCGTGTGCCATGCCGGCGAAGTCGTCAGCCGCGACGACCTGATGCTGCAGTTGCGCGGCGTCGAATTCGACGGCCTCGACCGCACGATCGACGGGCGCATCTCGAAGCTGCGCCGCAAGCTGCGCGACGACGCGAGCAACCCGCAGCGGATCAAGACGATCCGCAGCAAGGGCTATCAATTCAGCAAGCACGCGTGGGAATGACGCGGCGTTCGCACGATGCCGTCACGTTCCGCGCGGGCATGCCACCCGCCGGCCGGGAGCCGAGATGATCCGACGAACCCGTTCGCACCCCGATGCACCGCCGCTGCCGACGCTGCGCTACGTCAAGTGGCGCTGGCTGCATTTCCGCCGCGCGTGGACCGATACGCGCGCCGACCGCATTCCGAGCTGGTCGCGCCTTTACGTGCGTACGTACCTGCATCTGCTCGGCCTCGTGCTGCTGACCGCGCTCGTGCCGGCGCTCGCGCTGTGCGTCGAATTGTCGCCGCAGGTCGTGTGGCATGCGTTCGACTCGCTGCCCGGCGACATCTGGATCGTGCTCGTCTTCGTGTTTGCCGCACCGGCGCTCGCGGCGTACCGGTGGATGCGGCCCGTATGGTCGGATCTCGTGATGGTGCGCGAGCGCGCGATCGACTTCACGGGCGGACGCTTCAACACGCGTGCGCGCGAATCGCACAGCGTGATCATCGGCCCGCTTGCGCGGACGCTGAATGCGCTTGCGATGCGCATGGAACGGCTGATCGCCGCGCAGCGCGATCTGACGAACGGCATCTCGCACGAGCTGCGCACGCCGCTCGCGCGCGTGCGGTTCGCGCTCGAAATGCTGCGTGAACCGGGTTCCGCGGCCGAATACCAGGGCGCGCTCGAGAGCATCGCGCAGGACGTGACCGAGCTCGAAGAGCTGATCGACATGAGCCTCACGTATGCGCGGCTCGAATACAGCTCGCTGCAGTCGAACCTCGAGATGACGGCCCCCGTCGCGTGGTTCGAGCATCAGGTCAGTGATGCGCAGCTGCTGTATCCGGAGCGCGCGATCGAGTCGCGCATCGCGATCGGGTCGGACCTGCGCGTGAAGATGGACCGGCGGCTGATGTCGTATGCGATGCGCAACCTGTTGCGCAACGCGAGCAAGTACGCGAAATCGCGGATCGTCGTCGGGATCTCGCTCGTGCACGGCAACATCGGGATCTTCGTCGAGGACGATGGTCCCGGGGTGCCGGAGAGCGAACGCGAGCGAATCTTCGACGCATTCGTGCGCCTCGACCGCCGCACCGGCGGCTATGGCCTCGGCCTGTCGATCACGCGGCAGGTGCTCCATGCGCACAACGGCCGGATCGCGGTCGTCGATCCCGTCGAACTCGGCGGCGCGCGCTTCGAGATCAGCTGGCCGGTCTAGCGATACGCCGCTCGGGCGCCGAGCCTCGTCAGTCACCACACCACGACAGCACACTGCCGCGCGCGCCGGATTCGAGCGCGTCGCCGGCCTGTTCCGCCGCACCTTCCCCGTATCGATGCTTTCCCGCACCGCAATCGTCTCGTGACGATTCGTTTGCCGCGCGTACGCGCTTTGCAGTACGATTGCAATTGCAACTATATGGGCGGGCCGATGGATGACAGCGCAGGCGGGCGGCTCGCGACGCAGCAGTGAAGCCGGGGCCGCCACGATGGCCGCTCCCTTGTTCATGCATTCCTGTCCGGGTCACACATCATGCGGCTTTTGAATATCGTGTCTTCTCCCCGCGGCGCCAGATCGGCTTCGATCGCGGTCGCCAATGCCTTTGTCGATGCGTACCGGGAAACGGGCGCCACGATCGACGTCGATACGCTGAATGTCTGGGAGGAGGACTTGCCGGACTTCGACAGCGAGGCGATCGGCGCCAAGTACAAGGGCGTCGCCAACGCGCCGATGGATGAGGCAGAGCAGTCGATCTGGCGGCGCATTCAGTCGCTCGTGAAGCGCTTTCAGGAGGCGGACCGGATCGTCGTCGGCGTGCCGATGTGGAATTTCGGCTATCCGTACAAGCTCAAGCAACTGAGCGATCTCGTCAGCCAGCGGAACATGCTGTTTACGTTCGACGGCACAGCGTACGCGCCGTTGCTGGAGATTCCACGCGCGCTGGTGATCCATGTTCGCGGGCAAAGTCGGGAAACCGGTGCGGGTGCCGACAATCCCGGGTTCCGGCATCAGGCCGACTACATCGAATTCTGGTTGAGGTTCATCGGCGTGAGCGAGGTCAGGAGCCTGACCGTCGAACACACGTGGGGCGCACGCGCAAACGACAGTATCGAGCGGGCGCGAGCCCGCGCGGTCACGATGGCGGCGGAGTTCTGACCCGGCTGGGCGGCGCGAGGGAGACGCGGAGGCCGCCGGAGCGGCATCCGCGCACGCTCAATAGGTACGGCCGAGCTGCAGGTAGAAGTTGCGGCGGCCGCCGGGCGCGAGCGCGACGCCGATGTACACGGGCCCGAACGCGGTCGACAGGCTCGTGAAGAACGTATAGCTCTGCTTGAGCGCACCGCCGCCGATCTGCTGGCCGCTCGACCAGACGTTGCCGACTTCCGCGCTGGCGCCCACCGACAGCGCCTTGATCGGCGATGCGTTGAACGTCATCAGCTGGTTCATGTAGGTCACCTGCGCATACGCGAGCTCGTTGCCGTTCAACTGGTCGGCCGCATACGCGGACAGATGCTGGAAGCCGCCGAGCGTGAAATTGAACGCGTTGATCAGGTTCGTGCCGCCGATGCTCTTGCCGCCTTCGATCGTCGCGCTGACGCTGTGCCGGCCGAACTGCTGCGCAACCATCGCCTTGCCGTAGATCTCGGTGTAGGGCGCGTTGTTGATGCTGTCGTCGAAGTTCGACGCCGAGCCCCCGTTGCGCGAGACCAGCGAGCGTTCGATACGCAGCTCGGTGAAATAGCCCTTGCGCGGGAACAGCGGATCGTCGAGCTGGTCGATGACGAGCCGCGCGCGCGCGGTCAGCGCCTGCGACGTGAAGCTCGGCCACAGCAGCGACTGGCCGCTGCCGTCGTCGAACGGCAGGTTGTAGGTCGGCGAGCCGTGCCCGGTCACATAACCGAGGCCGATCCGGAAATCGCCGAGGCGCCCGATCGGCAAGCCGAGATCGAGCCCGGCGCGCGCGGTCTGCATCAGGTACTGCGTGATCTTCACGTCGCCGCTGTCGTCGTACAGGTTCGCATAGCGGCGCTGGTATTCCGCATACGGCGACAGATAGACGCCGTACGCCATCGACAGCGGCTGACGGAACTCGATGCGCGCCGATTGCAGGTCGCTGCCGATCGTCGTGTCCGCGCGGAATTCGAGCCCGGATTCGGTGAGCCATGGCCGCCGGTAGCCGACGTGCAGGCGGAAGCCGCCTTCGTCGGTCGAACTGCTCGACATGCCGAGCCCGAACAGCAGGAAATTCGGCCCCCAGTATTTTTCGCGTGCATCGATCTCGAGCACGTTTTCGTCGCCGTGGCTCACGATCTGCTGCGTGACGCTCTCGAAGTTGCCGCCGGTCGTGAGCCCGAGCAGATCCTGGCTGACTGTGTTCGGATCGTAGGTGTCGCCGGGCTTCACGTGCAGCGCGTTGCTGACGACCCGCTTCGGCACGCCGCCGGTGGTCTTGATGTCGATGCGCGTGATCCGGATCGGCGGCGGCAGCGGCTGCGCGTGCGCGGACCGGTAGGCCGCGTACTGTTCCGGCGTGAGCGCGAAGCGCTTCAGCTTCGGCAGCGCCGCGGTCGCGGCGGCAGCGCCTGCGGCGATCGCCTGCTTCGCATTCTGGAAATCGGTGAACGCGAGCGAGCCGAGGTCCGGCGTGAGCAGCACGTCCTGTGCGTCGAGCTGCTTGCGCTGTGCGGTCACGTTCTGGCGGATCAGGATGCCGACCATCTGCTGCATCACGTCGGCGGGCGACGCGAGCGCGTCGAGCGGACGCAGTTGCGAGCCGATGTCGACCGCGATCACGACGTTCGCGCCCATCTGCCGCGCGGTGTCGACGGGCAGGTTGCTGACGAGCCCGCCGTCCACGAGCGCGCGCCCGTTGATCTCGGCCGGCGCGAACAGGCCCGGCATTGCCATGCTCGCGCGGATCGCGAGCGGCAGCGAGCCGCGGTCGAGCACCACCATCTGGCCCGTCTGCAGGTCGGTCGCGACCGCGCGGTACGGGATCGGCAGGCGGTCGAACGGCTGGTTGGTCGGCACGGCGGCCGTCCAGTTCGCGAGCAGCGCCTGCAGCCGGTTGCCCTGCACGAGGCCGACCGGCACCTTCACGCCTTTCTTGCCGAAGCCGAGCGTCAGCCCGTTGATGTACAGGCGCTCGTCCTCCCGGCTGGTTTGCGGCAGGTCCGCGCGCTCCGTCACGTCGAACGCGATGTCCGCGAGGTTGACCTCCGACAGCCGCTTCTGCATCTCGCCGGCGGCCATGCCGCTCGCGTACAGGCCGCCGACCACGGCGCCCATGCTGGTGCCCGCGATGCAGTCGATCGGGATGCGGTTGTCTTCCAGTACCTTCAGGACGCCGAGGTGCGCGTAGCCGCGCGCGCCGCCGCCGGACAGCACGAGGCCGATCGACGGGCGGCCGGCCGGGCCGCCGTCGGCTTCGCAGGTGTGCCCGGACGCGGCGGGCGTGGCAGC
>NZ_VWWH01000083.1:0-32749 GCF_011753045.1 Burkholderia sp. Ap-955 | reverse complement strand
CGTGCGCCAACCCCACAGCAGCGTGCCGATGCCGAACGCGGAGCACGCGACGGCCCAGCCGGCCGGCGTATCGGCGTCGACGCTCCAGGCGCCGAACGCGAAGCCCGCGCCGTCGTCCTGCGCGAAACGCCACGCGTAGCCGAGCTCGGCCGCGCAGACGATCGCGACGCCCCAGAACACACACGCACCGACCGCGCACAGCATGCGCCACCGCTCGGCCGCCGGCGCGCCGCGCCGCAACGCATGCGCGAGCGCTTGCACGATCCCGGCGATCCCGCGCGGCGCGGCCACGACGATCGCGACGAACAGCACGCCGAGATACAGCGCCCACGCGCGCGACACGCCCGCGACGACGATGCTCAGTACCGTGAGGACGGCGGCACCGGCCGCCGGCCCGAAGAACGCGCCGGTGCCGCCGATCACCGCGGCGATCAGCACGGTCGCCGAGCGCGCCATCGATACGCTGTCGGGTGTCGCGATCTCGACGTCGATCAGCGTCAGCGTGCCGGCGACGCCGGCGAAGAACGACGCGCAGGTGACCATCGCGAGCCGCACGCGGCGCGGATCGGACCCGAGCGCGGCGACGCGCACGGGGTTGTCGCGCACCGCATTCGCGAGCCGCGCGAGCGGCGTGCGCGTCAGCGCATGCATCGCCCACGCCGACGCGAGACACCACGCGGCGATCACCGCATAAGCCTGGACGGGTGCACCGAAATGCCAGCCACCCCACGGCGTGCCGCTCGCGCGGTCGATCGGCACGCCGCCGATTCCACCGAACCAGGCCGGCACGCTCCACGCGGCGGCCGCGACGCATTCGCCGAGCCCGAGCGTAATCATCGCGAACGCGGTGCCCGAGCGGCGCGTCGCGAGCAGCCCGGCGGCGAAGCCGAAAGCGGCGCCGGCCACGCCGCCGACGAGCGGCAACAGCGGCAGCGGGCCGCCAAAGTGGTTGAACCAGTGCGCGGCCGCGAACGCGCCGAGGCCCGCGAACGCCGCGTGCCCGAACGACAGCAGCCCGGTCGTGCCGAGCTGCAGGTTGTACGACAGTGCGAGCACGACGAGCGCGGCCGTCTGTGCGAGATAGCCGAGCACCGCGCCATGCGGCCACAGCCACGCGGGCAGCACGACGCATGCCGAGAACAGGGACCAGCGCGCGACGCCGGCGAGCATGCGGCTACGCATCGGCACGCTCGCCGAACAGCCCGCGCGGCCGCGCGACCAGCACCACGACGAGCAGCAGGTACGGCACCAGCGGCGCCAGCTGCGCGATCGACACCGCGGCCACGCTGTCGGGCAGCACGATGCCGGCCCATTCCGTCAGGTCGCGCAGCGACGTGTCGCTCGCGGCCGCGAAGGTCTGCGCGAAGCCGACCGCGAGCGACGCCGCGAACGCGCCGCCGAGCGAGCCGAGCCCGCCGATCACGACGACCGCGAACACGACCGACCCGACCGTTTCGGCCAGCGCGGGTTCGATCACCGCGAGCGGCGCGCCGATCACGCCGGCCAGCGCCGCAAGCGCGGTGCCCGCGCCGAACAGCGCCGTCATCACGCGCGGCACGTCGTAGCCGAGCACCTCGACGGCCGCGCGGTGCGTGAGCGCCGCACGCACGACGAGCCCGATGCGCGACGCGCGCAGCAGTGCGCCGAGCGCGACCAGCATCGCCGTGGACATCCCCATCATGAACAGCCGGTAGCGCGGCAGCGCGAGGCCGAATACGGTCACGGGCGCGCCGTCGAACAGCGCCGGCACGGGCGCCGGCAGCGGCGCGAGGCCCCACACGAGTTTCGCGCCCTCGCCGATCAGGTACGCAAGGCCGAAGGTCAGCAGCAGTTCGCTCGTATGGCCGCGCGCCTGCACGCGGCGCAGCAGCATGCGTTCGCAGCCGGCGCCGAGCAGCCCGACCGCGAGCGGCGCGAGCACCAGCGCGGGCCAGAAGCCCGCGCCGGCCGCGATGCTGTAGCCGACGTACGCACCGAGCATGTAGAAGCTCGCATGCGCGAAATTGAGCACGCCCTGCACGCTGAAGATCAGCGTGAGGCCGGCCGACAGCATGAACAGCAGCAAGCCATAGCTGAGGCCGTTGAAGGCCTGGAGCGCGAACGCGTGCACCGCGCAGTCAGGCCGCGAGCGGCTCGAGCGCGGCGCGCAGCGCATCGGGCAGCGGCACCGGCCGGCGCGTGCCGCGATCAACGTACACGTGCACGAAATGCCCCTGCGCGGCGGGCGTGGCCTCGCCCTGCGCGAACAGCCCGACCTCGTAGCGCACGCTCGACGTGCCGAGCTTCACGACCCGCAACCCGGCGTCGACCGACTGCGGGAACACGAGCGGCGCGAAGTAGTTGCACTGCGTCTCGACCACGAGGCCGATCGTCTGCCCGTGCTCGACGTCGAGCACGCCGGCGCGGATCAGGTATTCGTTCACGACCGTGTCGAAGTAGCTGTAGTAGACGACGTTGTTCACGTGCCCGTAGACGTCGTTGTCCATCCAGCGGGTCGTGATCGGCAGGAAGTGGCGATAGGCGTCGCGCGGACGCGGTTGCGGCTTGTCGGACATGGCGATGGCGGTCAGGACGAGGGAAGCGAGGTGGACGACGCGCGGCGGCCGCGGGACACGGAGCACCGGCAAGAAGCGGAACGCCGCGCCGCGATCGCTCGCGGCACGGCGGATGCAACGCGGCTGACGGGCCGGCCCGTCACTGCCCCGGCCGGTCGACGAATTCGAAATCGAGGCCGCGCGCACGCATCCAGTCGGCGAGCGCGACGCCCGTGCCGGCGCGCCAGGGACGCAGCCGCGGCGGATCGACGAGCTTGTATTCGAGCAGTTCCGGCGACAGCGCGACCGTGCCCGATGCACGCACGTGGTACGCGATGATCAGCTCGTTCTTGCGGATGAATTCGTAGACGCCGACGAGCGACACGTGCTCGGCCTTCAGCGCCGTTTCCTCGAACACCTCGCGCGCGATGCCGTCCTCGGGCGTCTCGCCGTTCTCGAGGAAGCCGGTGATCAGTGCGAACATGCCTTCGGGCCAGGCCGCGTTGCGCGCGAGCAGGATCTTGCCGTCGAGCTCGACGATCGCCGCGACGACCGGCAGCGGGTTATTCCAGTGCACATAGCCGCAGGTGTCGTCGGGGCATGCCTGGCGAATGCGGCCGCCTTCATGGTCGGGATCGGCGCGCTCGGTGAGCGGGCTCGCGCAGCGCGGGCAAAAGCGGTAATCGGCGGTGGTCATCGATGGGAATCTGGCAGGCGCCGGACGGCCGCCTGCCGGCTGCCCGCGCACCCGCTCGGCGCGGGAAAGGCTTCATTCTAGCGAGTTTGCCCGTTCCGCAGACGATCCGGCCCCGCCGACATCAGGGTTGCCGCCGCCCTCGCGCGGCGGTCGCCGCGAAGCCGGCGGCGCCCAGCAGCAGCGCGGCCACCGCGACCCACAGCGCGGGGGAAAACGACCCGAAGCGCGCGGCCAGCGGTGCCGCGATGAGCGGGCCGAGAATCTGCCCGACCCCGTACGACGCGGTAGCGTAGCCCATCAGCCCGGCGGCCCGCTCGCCGTGCAGACGCCGCGCCTCGCGCATCGCGAACAGCGTGATCGCGGTGAACGGCAGGCCCAGCAGCGCGCTGCCGACCGAGAAGCCGGCCGCGTTCGGCCACACGATCCCGGCGGCAATGCCGAGCGCCTGCGTCGCGCAGCCGGCCGCCAGCAGCAGCCGGTTGTCCCAGTGCCCGGGCAGCCGCGCGGCGGTGATCGCGCCGACGATCAGCGCCGCGCCGAACATCGGCCAGAACAGGTCGGGCCACGGCGAACCGGCCGGCAGCGCGGCGCGCGCGATCACGGGCAGGAACGTCGCGGTGATGATGTAGCCGAAGCCCGGCATGCCGTACAGCACGACGAGCCATGCGGCGTCCGCGCGATCGCGGCGCTTGTGCGCGTGGTTCGACCCGGTGGCGGCGGCCGCCTGCGTCGCGGCACCGCCCGACGGCACGGCTTGCGCCGCCGGGGCAGCGGCGAACGTGCGCCAGATCGCGACCGACAGCACCGCAGACAGCACGGCGAACCCGAGCCAGCCCGACGCCGCGCGCTGGCCGGCCAGCGCGCTGCCGATCAGCCCCGTCACCACGATGCCGACGCCGGGCCCCGCGTAGATCACCCCGCTCCACTCGGGCGCACGCAGTTCGGCCAGCCGGCGCAGTCCCCATTGCGACACGAACACGAACGTCCATGCGCTGACGACGCCCGCGACGAAACGCACCGCGAGCCACACCGGCAGCAGGTGGCCGACACCCATCGCGGCGGTGAGCAGCACGGTGGCCACGAGCCCGACGCGCACCATGCGCGCGGGCGCCACCCGCAGCGCCGCGCAACTGACCGCGCCGACGAAGTAGCCCGCGTAGTTCGCCGACGCGAGCCAGCCGCCGGCCTTCAGGCCGATCGAGCCGTCCGCGAGCATCAGCGGCAACAAGGGCGTGAACGCAAAGCGGCCAACGCCGAGCACGACCGCGAGGCCGACCATGCAGGCCAGCGCGGCCGCGCGGGCGCGGCGGTCGGCATCATCGACGGAAGGCGCGCCGGCGGCGGCGGTCGGGGCATCGGAGCGGGACATGGCGGCAAGGGCCGGCGTTCGACGCGCCGGCCGGATCGGAAATCGGAATGCTGCCATCCTAGCTTGACCAAACGTTCTCGAAAAATGAATAATTAAGAATCCAATCATCGCTCGGAGAGAATCATGGACCTGGCGGCGCTGGCAATTTTCCGGGCCGTGGTGCGCGAGAACGGCGTGACGCGCGCGGCGGCCAAGCTCAATCGCGTGCAGTCGAACGTCACGACGCGCATCAAGCAGCTCGAGGAAGAACTCGGCGCGGCGCTGTTCGTGCGCGACGGCCGCCGGCTCGTGCTGACGCCGGCCGGGCATACGCTGCTGCCGTATGCGGAGCGCCTGCTCGCGCTCGCCGACGAAGCGCGCGACGCGGTGCGCGAGGACACGCCGCGCGGACGGCTGCGGCTCGGCACGATGGAAAGCACGGCCGCGAGCCGGCTGCCGACCCTACTCGCGCGCTATCACCATGCGTGGCCCGACGTGTCGCTCGAACTGCTGACGGGGACGACGGGCTGCCTGATCGACCGCGTGCGCGACTTCGAGATCGACGCCGCGCTGTTCGCACGCCCGCCCGAGCCGGACACGCTGCCCGACACGTTCGACACGGTGCCGATCTTCCGCGAGGATCTCGTGCTGCTCACGCCGCGCGGCCATCCGCCGGTGCGCACGCCCCGCGACGTGATCCTGCCGACGCTGATCGCGTTCGAGCGCGGCTGCGCGTATCGCCAGTACGTCGAACGGTGGTATGCGGCGCACGGCGTGAAGCCGGAGCGCGTGCTCGAACTCGGCTCGTATCACGCGATGGTCGCGTGCGTCGCGGCCGGCGCGGGCATCGCGGTCGCGCCGCGCTCGGTACTCGATCTGCAGCCCGAGACCGGCAACATCGCCGCGCACGCGATTCCCGAACTCGAAGGCATCGACACGCTGCTCGGGTGGCGGCGCGGTTATGCGTCGGCGGCGCTCGCCGCCCTGCGCGATGCGCTCACCGACGCCACGCGGCAGCCTGACGACGCGGCGAAGCCGGCCGCGACCGTGCCGGCCTGACCCGGGTTCGCGCGCCACCGTAGCGATCGACGCGCACGGACCGCACAAACGAAACGACCCGACCGGCACCTGCCGATCGGGTCGTTTTTCATTTCACGCGATGCCGTCACTGCGACGGCATCGCATCGGTCATGCAACGATCAGAGCCGCTCTTCGACCCAGCCCTTCACGCCGGCCAGCGCGCCCGGCAGGTTCGCCGGCTCGGTGCCGCCTGCCTGCGCCATGTCCGGACGGCCGCCACCCTTGCCGCCGACCTGCTGCGCGACGAAGTTCACGAGCTCGCCGGCCTTGACCTTCTTGCTCGCGTCGGGCGTGACACCCGCGATCAGGCTGACCTTGCCGCCTTCGACGGCCGCCAGCACGATCGCCGCGCTCTTCAGCTTGTCCTTCAGCTTGTCGACCGTTTCGCGCAGCGTCTTCGCGTCGGCGCCGTCGAGCGTCGCGGCCAGCACGAACACGCCGCCGATTTCGACCGCCTGCTGCGCGAGCTCGTCGCCCTGGCTCGACGCGAGCTTCGACTTCAGCGCGCCCAGCTCCTTCTCGAGCGACTTCACCTGGTCCTGCACCTGCGCGATACGCTGCGTGAGCTCCGACGGCTGCGCCTTCAGCGCGGCCGCGGCTTCGTTCACGCGGGCGTCGAGCTCCTGCACGTAGCGCACCGCGTTGTCGCCGGTGATCGCCTCGACGCGGCGGATGCCGGCCGCGACGCCGCCTTCGACGACGATCTTGAAGAAGCCGATGTCGCCGGTGCGGTGCACGTGCGTGCCGCCGCAGAGTTCGCGCGAGAAGCCGAGGTCGAGCACGCGCACTTCATCGCCGTACTTCTCGCCGAACAGCGCCATCGCGCCGCCCTTCACCGCTTCGTCGTACGGCATCACGCGCACGATGCCCGGCGCGTTGGCCAGGATTTCGTTGTTGACGATCTGCTCGACGCGACGGATTTCGTCGTCGGTCATCGGTGCGTTGTGCGCGAAGTCGAAACGGGTCTTTTCCGCGTCGACCAGCGAACCCTTCTGCTGCACGTGCGCGCCGAGCACTTCGCGCAGCGCCTTGTGCATCAGGTGGGTGGCCGAATGGTTGCGCTGCGTGCGGGCGCGGCGATGCGCGTCGATTTCCGCGCGCAGCACGTCGCCCACTTTCAGCGTGCCCTGCTCCAGCGTGCCGTGGTGGCCGATCACGTCGGCCTGCACCTTCAGCGTGTCGGCCACTGCAAAGCGCGTCGCCGCGTTCGCGAGCACGCCCTGGTCGCCGACCTGGCCGCCCGATTCCGCGTAGAACGGCGTGTGGTCGAGCACGACGACCGCGTCCTGGCCCGTCTTCACTTCGTTGACCGACGAACCGTCGACGTACAGCGCGACGACCTTCGCGTCGTCGAACGCGATTTCTTCATAGCCGTGGAACGTGGTCTTCGCGCCCGTGTATTCGAGGCCCTGCGCGGCCTTGAACTTGCCGGCCGCACGCGCCTGCTCGCGCTGGCGCGCCATCGCGTCGTCGAACGCCGGCTCGTCGACCGTCATCCCGCGCTCGCGGCACACGTCGGCCGTGAGGTCGAGCGGGAAGCCGTAGGTATCGTGCAGCTTGAACGCGAGCTCGCCGTCGAGCACCTTGCCGCCCTTCGCCTCGACGTCGGCCAGCGCGGCTTCGAGGATCGACATGCCGTGCTCGATCGTCTCGAAGAAGCGCTCTTCTTCCTGGCGCAGCACGTCGGTCACGCGCTGTTCGGCTTCCTTCAGCTCCGGATACGCGACGCCCATCTCGGCGACGAGGTCGGCCACCAGCTTGTGGAAGAACGAGCCCTTGCGGCCGAGCTTGTAGCCGTGGCGGATCGCGCGGCGCACGATCCGGCGCAGCACGTAGCCGCGACCTTCGTTGCCGGGAATCACGCCGTCGACGATCAGGAACGAGCATGCGCGGATGTGATCGGCGATCACCTTCAGCGAGTTGTTCGTGAGGTCGCTGATCTCGGTCACGCGCGCGGCGGCCTTGATCAGGTTCTGGAACAGGTCGATCTCGTAGTTGCTGTGCACGTGCTGCAGCACCGCGGCGAGACGCTCGAGGCCCATGCCGGTGTCGACCGACTGCTTCGGCAGGCGCGTCATGTTGCCCTGCGCGTCGCGGTTGAACTGCATGAACACGAGGTTCCAGATCTCGATGTAGCGGTCGCCGTCTTCTTCAGGCGATCCCGGCGGGCCGCCCCACACGTCCGGGCCGTGGTCGTAGAAGATTTCGGTACACGGGCCGCACGGGCCGGTGTCGCCCATCGTCCAGAAGTTGTCCGACGCGTAGCGCGCGCCCTTGTTGTCGCCGATGCGGATGATGCGCTCGGTCGGCACGCCGACTTCCTTCGCCCAGATGTCGTACGCCTCGTCGTCTTCCTGGTAGACCGTGACCCACAGCTTTTCCTTCGGCAGCTGGTAGACCGTGGTCAGCAGCTCCCACGCGAACTTGATCGCGTCGTGCTTGAAGTAGTCGCCGAACGAGAAGTTGCCGAGCATCTCGAAGAACGTGTGATGGCGCGCCGTGTAGCCGACGTTCTCGAGGTCGTTGTGCTTGCCGCCCGCGCGCACGCTGCGCTGCGCCGTCGTGGCGCGCGAGTACGGACGCGGATCCGTGCCGAGGAACACGTCCTTGAACTGGACCATGCCCGAGTTCGTGAACATCAGCGTGGGGTCGTTACCGGGCACGAGGCTCGACGAGCGGACGATCGTGTGGCCCTTCGATTCGAAGAATTTGAGGAATTTCTCGCGGATTTCGGCAGCTTTCATGGCGTGCGGGGACAGTCTGGCAAAGACGGCTTCAAACGCCGGCGCCCTCGTCGGGGCGCGCGGCGGCATGGATTCGGAAACGATCGATTATACGGGATCGGGGCCGGCTTCCGGGCAAAGCGGCGGAAAGCGGCTCGGCCCTCCCGCCGGCCCGGGTGGGCCACTCGCGCAGCCGATTCGCCGTAAGATGCTCGGCATGCCAACCGGCCCTGCCCGACAAGGCGAGCCATGAAAGGAGACGATTCGACGATGGGTGCCCTGAGCCATATCCGCGTGCTGGACCTCACCCGCGTGCTCGCGGGCCCGTGGTGCGCGCAGACGCTTGCCGATTTCGGCGCGGACGTGATCAAGGTCGAGCGCCCGGGCGCCGGCGACGACACGCGCCACTGGGGGCCGCCGTACCTGAAGGACCCAGACGGCGCGGATACCGCCGAGGCCGCGTACTACCTCGCGGCGAACCGCAACAAGCGCTCGGTGACGGTCGACATCGCGACGCCCGAAGGCCAGCAGATCGTGCGCGAGCTCGCCGCGCAGAGCGACGTCGTGCTCGAGAACTACAAGGTCGGCCAGTTGAAGAAATACGGGCTCGATTACGACTCGCTGCGCGCGGTGAAGCCCGACCTCGTCTACTGCTCGGTCACCGGCTTCGGCCAGACCGGCCCGTACGCGCACCGCGCGGGCTACGACTTCATCATCCAGGGGATCGGCGGCTTCATGAGCATCACCGGCGAGCGCGACGGCGAGCCGGGCGGCGGCCCGCAGAAGGCCGGCGTCGCGATCGCCGACCTCGCGACCGGCCTCTATTCGACGATCGCGGTGCTCGCCGCGCTCGCGCACCGCGACCGGACCGGCGAAGGCCAGTACATCGACATGGCGCTGCTCGACGTGCAGGTCGCGCTGCTCGCGAACATGAACACCAACTTCCTCGCGAGCGGCAAGCCGCCGGTGCGCTGGGGCAACGCGCATCCGAACATCGTGCCGTACCAGACGTTCCAGACGCGCGACGGCTGGATCATCGTCGCGGTCGGCAACGACGGGCAGTTCCGCAAGTTCGTCGAGGCCGGCGGCCGGCCCGAGCTGGCGGACGACGAGCGTTTCGCGACGAACCCGTCGCGCGTGCGCCACCGCGACACGCTGGTGCCGATCCTCGCGGAGATGGTGAAGGCGCGCGACAAGGCCGACTGGATCGGTGCGCTCGAAGCCGCCGGCGTGCCGTGCGGCCCGATCAACGATCTCGACGAGGTGTTCGACAACGAGCAGGTGGTCGCCCGCGGGATGCAGGTGTCGCTGCCGCACCCGTGCGGCGCGGACGCGAAGCTCGTGCGCAACCCGATCCGGATGAGCGCGACGCCGCCTGAAGCACGCACGGCCCCGCCGCTGCTCGGCGCGCAGACCGACGACGTGCTGCGCGACATGCTCGGCTACGACGACGCGAAGATCGCCAGGCTGCGGGCGAAACAGGCGATCTGAACGCGGCGCGTGGTGCGGGTGCGGACGGCCGGCGTGGCAGCAGCCTCAACCGCCGCCCTGCCCCGCGCGGTCAATCGAGCTGTCAATCCAACTGTCAATCGCGACGGGCGAGCGCGTCGAGCCAGCCGCGCGCATCGGGCCAGTCGCCCAGCCCGCTGTCCGCATTGATGTGGCCACGCGGGCCGATATCGTGGAATGCACTGCCCCACGCGTTCGCGCAGGTGCGGGCGAACGAGAGCGAGCCATACGGATCGTCGCTGCTGGCGACGACGCAGGTCGGAAACGGCAGCCGTTCGTATGGCACGGGCCCGAAGCCGTGCGCGTCGGTCGGAAACGCTGGACCGTCGGGATCGGGCAGCGCGACGAGCAGCGCGCCGCGCACTTTCGCGAGCGCGGCCGGGCGCGCATAGCGCGTCGCCCACCACGCGGTGGTCAGCGTACCGAGGCTGTGGCCGGCAATCAGCACCGGCTCGCGCGCGGCTTCAACCGCGCGATCGAGCGCGAGACACCAGCCGTTGCGGAACGCCCGGTCCCAGTCGGGCATCGCGACGCGCGAGAAACGTGCATCGGCACGCTCCCAGCGGCTCTGCCAGTGAAGCGGGCCCGAATTGGCGTAGCCCGGCAGGACGAGAACGGGGAATCGGCTCATGGAAAGTGCGTCGACGGGTGAAATCGTTATGGTGCGTCGGCGCAGTGTCGCACACCCGTTCCTCCCTGATGCTGCCTGTCTGATACCGGAAGGATGTGCGTGGGGTCGGGACGCGTCGAGTGCTGCGTCTCGCCCGGACGGCGAGCCGCCTGGCAGGCGGCTCGCGTCATGTCATCGGTCAGCGCACGTTCGCGCCGACGATACCGCCTGCCGCTGCGCCGGCGACCGTGCCGAGCGGGCCGCCCGTCACCAGGTAGCCGAGCGCGCCGCCCGCGGCTGCGCCGATACCGGCATTGCGCTGCGTATGCGTCATGGCGCACGCGCCGAGTTGCGACAGGGCCGCGACGATCACGGCGGTACGAACGATAAACGTGGTCTTCTTCATCATGATTTTTTTGTCCTCCCGCCGCACGGCATCCCGAACGGCGGCGTTGATTTGGTGAAGGCATCATAGGCAACGCCAAACGGCCCGGGCAATCCGATTTACGTCGTGTTACAGCCGACACAATATCGAGATAATCGGTCGAAACCCGCCCCCGCCATGCCGCAAGCCGCGCGGGACGGACCCCGGTCAGGTAGAATTACAGGATTAAACCGGCGCGACGCGCCGACACAACCCTGACGCCATCCGCATGAGCACCGAACGCAACGACGCCCCCGCGGCTTCCAATTTCATCCGCAACATCATCGACGACGACAACCGCACCGGCAAATGGGGCGGCCGCGTCGAGACGCGCTTTCCGCCCGAGCCGAACGGCTATCTGCACATCGGCCATGCCAAGAGCATTTGCCTGAACTTCAGCGTCGCGCGCGACTACGGTGGCGTGTGCCACCTGCGCTTCGACGATACGAACCCGGAAAAGGAAAGCGTCGAGTACGTCGATTCGATCGTCGACGCGGTGCGCTGGCTCGGCTTCGACTGGCGCAAGGACGCGGTCGATCACCAGTACTTCGCGAGCGACTACTACGACAAGCTGTACGAGTTCGCCGAGCTGCTGATCCAGCGCGGCAAGGCGTATGTCGACAGCCAGAGCGCCGATGAAATGCGCGCGAACCGCGGCTCGCTGACGGAAGGCGGCAAGCCGTCGCCGTTCCGCGATCGCACGCCGGAAGAAAACCTCGACCTGTTCCGCCGCATGAAGGCCGGCGAGTTCAAGGAAGGCGAGCACGTGCTGCGCGCGAAGATCGACATGGCTTCGCCGAACATGAACATGCGCGACCCGGTGATCTACCGGATCCGCTACGCGCACCACTACCGCACCGGCGACGCATGGTGCGTGTATCCGATGTACGACTACACGCACTGCATCTCGGATGCGCTCGAAGGCATCACGCATTCGCTGTGCACGCTCGAATTCGAGGATCACCGCCCGCTGTACGACTGGGTGCTGAACGAACTCGCGGAAGCCGGCATGTTCACGCGCCCGCTGCCGCAACAGATCGAATTCTCGCGACTGAACCTCACGTACGCGATCACCAGCAAGCGCAAGCTGCTGCAGCTCGTGACCGAAGGCCACGTCGACGGCTGGGACGACCCGCGGATGCCGACGATCGTCGGCGTGCGCCGCCGCGGCTTCACGCCGGAGAGCATCCACCTGTTCTGCGAGCGGATCGGCGTGACGAAGATCGACTCGTGGATCGACATGAGCATCTTCGAAGGCGCGCTGCGCGACGACCTCGACGACAAGGCGGCACGTACCGTCGCCGTGCTCGATCCGCTGAAGCTCGTGATCGACAACTATCCGGAAGACCTCGAGGAAGCCTGCACGGCGCCCGTGCACCCGCACCACCCGGATCGCGGCGTGCGCACGTTCCCGATCTCGCGCGAGCTGTGGATCGAGCGCGAGGATTTCGTCGAGAACCCGCCGAAGGGCTATTTCCGCCTGTTCCCGGGCAACAAGGTGCGCCTGCGCTACGGCTACGTGATCGAATGCACGGGCTTCGACAAGGACGCCGACGGCAACGTGACGGCCGTGCACTGCAACTACTTCCCGGACAGCAAGTCGGGTACCGAAGGCGCGAACACGTACAAGGTCAAGGGCAACATCCACTGGGTCAGCGCGAAGCATGCGCAGCCGGCCGAAGTGCGGATCTACGACCGCCTGTTCAAGGAACCGCATCCGGACGCGGGCGGCGCGAACTTCCTCGAGGCGCTGAATCCCGATTCGAAGAAGATCGTGCAGGCATACATCGAACCGGGCAACGACGACGTCGCGCCGGAAACGCGCCTGCAGTTCGAGCGCCACGGCTACTTTGTTGCAGACCGTGTCGATTCGAAGCCGGGCAAGCCGGTGTTCAACCGGATCGTCGGGCTGCGCGACAGCTGGGGCAAGCCGGCCTGACGGCATGCTTCACGCGCGGCACGCGGCTTCGCAAGCCGTCGTCGCGTGACCATAAAAAACCGGCCCCAGGGCCGGTTTTTTGTTGCGTGCTTCGAAGCGAAGCCGGGACATGGAGCCGCCCAGGCCGCCGCGCTCGTTCACTCACCCGTCAACCGCCGACGCAGATCCGCGAGCGACAGCTTCGTGCGAAACAGCCGCGCGAGGCTGCGGCTTGCATACGCGTCGATGTCGCCGGGTGTGGTCCAGCGATACGCATCCATCTCGGGAATCATCGAGCCGTCGCGACGGCTCGGAAACAGCGACGTGCACGTGCACTGCGCGGGATCGATCTCGCCTTCGGCCACCTGCACCGCGAACAGGTGCAGGTCCTTGTCGTGCCGGTACGCGAAGCGGCCGAGATCGAGCAAGCGCGCCGGCGAGAACGCGATGCCGGTTTCCTCGAGCAGTTCACGCAGCGCCGCGTCGGCCGGCGTCTCGCCCGGCTCGCCCTGCCCTTTCGGGATGTCCCAGTGCGTGGTATCCGTCGCGTGCGCGAGGAACACGCGGCCGGCTCCATCGAGGATCACGACGCCGCACGACACCGTGCGCGGCGCGCCGCCCCGCTTCATCACGCGCGTGCTCAGCGCTTCTGCAGTTGCCACTTGCCCGCGGCCGTCTTGCAGTAGACGGGCTTGAGCGTCATCGTCTGGCCCTTCGCGGTGATTTCGGTGGCGACTTCACGGCAGGTCTTGCCGTCCGTCTCGGTCGTGCTCGGCGTGAGCTTCGCATCGATCTGCGTGCCGCGGCCGCTGCTCTGCCACGTCGTGGTTTCGCCGTCCTTGCCTTCGTCGCGCACCTGCACGACCGCCTTCGAGAGCGACGCGCGGTCGGTCTTGGTGAAATAGCTGATCGGCGTGTCGTTCAGGAAGTTCAGGTTGTTCTGCGCATGGGCGGGCAGCATCGCGGCTGCGCACGCGGCGCCGGCCAGCACACGCGTGACGACGGAAAGGGATGCACGCATCGACATGTTTTTTCTCCTTGGATGTTCGATCGAACGGCGCGGTGCATGCCGGCGAACCGGCCCGCACACTGCGCCTGTCAGCGAGCGAGGATAGCATGCGTGCTGTAATGAATGCCTCTACGGCTTGGCCGGCGCGGCCGTTTGCTGATATCCGTCAGTCAGCGTGCCCAGGAACGCGATCACGTCCTTGATCTCGGCCGCGTTCAGCGCCGGCTGGTCGCCGCGCTTGCGGTCGAACGGCGGCTCGCGGTTGATGTTCGGCCAGTAGCGCTTCGGCAAATCGTCGTAGATCTGCACCTTGCCGTGCACGACCGGATAGAACTTCTCCGGATGGATGTCGCGCTCGACGTAGAAGCGCATCACGTCCTCCAGCGTGTGATACACGCCGTTGTGGAAGAACGTCTTGCGCAGCGCGACGTTGCGCAGCGACGGCGTGCGGAACAACCCGCAGAATTCGTCGCGCCCCTTCAGGTCGGTGCGCTCGGGGCCGCAGGCGCCGAGATCGTAGAAGCGCGGGTCGCGATTGACGGGCAGCGCGCGGTTGCGCGGCACCGCGACCGCGATCAGCCCGAAATCGCTGAACTGCGGCGGGCCGCCTTCGAGCGTGCGCTGGCTGATGTGGCAGCTCGCGCAGTTGCCCTTCTTCTCGTCGTTGAACAGCTGCAGCCCGCGCAACTCCGCGGGCGTGAGCTGCGCATGGCCGGCCAGATACGCGTCGTATTTGCTCGTGTACGGATCGAACAGCGCCGGCTGCTGCTGGAATGCGTCGAGCGCGCGCAGCACCGCATTGAACGTCGCCTGGTCGTCGCCGAGCACCTGATCGCCGAACGCCTTGCGGAACGCATCGGCATACGGTGCGGCGCGAACCGCCTTCGCGACCCGCGCGGGCGAGCTGCTCATCTCGAACGGCGACGTGAGCGGAATGCGCGCCTGCGCGTCGCGCGTGTCGACGCGACCATCCCAGGTCAGCCCGCCGGTCGGACCCGCGTCGATGCTTTCGTCCCCTTCGTCCGGCGAATCGTGGAAGTGCTCGCTGAACGGCGGGATGCCGCGCAGGTACTTCAGCGACGGCACCGCGCGAAAGCCCGTGCGGTGCATGTCGTCGCCGCCGAGCTGTACCGACAGCGCGTTCGGCGGCCCGAACGCATGCTCGGCGCTATGGCACGACGCGCATGCGAGCTTGCCGGAGCCCGACAGCGAAGGATCGAAGAATAGCTGCTTGCCGAGCGCCGTCATCTGCTTGACGCCCTCGAATACCTGCGCGCGCGTCTGCGGCTGGCTGGCCGGCGCGACCGCGGGAGCGGCCGGGGCGGCCTGAGCCGCCGGTACGACGGACGCGGCCGATGCAGTCGTGCCGGGCTGCGCATCGCAACCGGCGAGCGCCGCGAGCGCGCCGACCACCGCGAGCGTCGCCGCGGCCGGTATCAGCGATCGCGCGGACGCGAAGGTTTTCAGAAGGGTGTGCATCGTCATTGTTCTGGTAGCGGTGGACAATCGGCCGGAGCTTATGTCAGTTCCGTGACCGTTGCATGACGTTCAACCGACAGTCAATTGAAAGCGTCCCTACACCCGGCTGTCAAATCGGTTCCAGATAATGCGCGCAGCCGGGCGGTACCGCGAGGTTCGTGCGCCGGCCCTCCCGCCACCCGGTTCCCACACGCGACCAACGACGAATGAGAGAGAACATCGCATGAAGAAGCACGCCTGGATTCGCTATACGCCGATCGCCCTCGCGGCCGCGCTCAGCCTGACCGCCTGCGGCGGCGACGACGTCACGCAACAGGGCCTGTCGGCCGTCAAGAACGTTGTCGTGATCTACGCGGAAAACCGCAGCTTCGACAACCTGTATGGCAACTTCCCCGGCGCGAACGGCCTGCAGAACGCAACGGCCGCGAACTCGGTGCAAAAGGATCGCGACGGCTCGACGATGGCGACGCTGCCGAAGATCTGGGGCGGCCTGACCGCGACCGGCATCACGCCGGCGGTGACCGAGGCGATGACGGCGAACCTGCCGAACACGCCGTTCGCGATCGACGATCCGAAAGGCTTCAACCAGTCGATGAGCATCGCGACGCGCGACATCGTGCACCGCTTCTACCAGGACCAGATGCAGATCAACGGCGGCAAGAACGACATGTACGCCGCATGGACCGACGCGGGCGGCCTGACGATGGGCCACTACACGGCCGATCCGTCGAAGCTGCCACTGTGGAAGATCGCGCAGCAGTACGTGCTGGCCGACAACTTCTTCATGGGCGCGTTCGGCGGTTCGTTCCTGAACCACCAGTACCTGATCTGCGCGTGCGCGCCGTTCTATGCGAACGCGGACAAGAGCCCGGCGGCCGGCAAGATCGCAGTCCTGAACGCCGACGGCAAGTCGCTGAAGGTCGCCACGAACTCGCCGGCCTCCGCGCTGAGCGGGCCGCCGAAGTTCGTCAACGACGGCGCGCTGACGCCGGACTTCTACGGCGTCAACACGATGCAGCCGGCATACCAGCCGAGCGGCAACAAGGCGGCCACGGGCGGCGATCCGCTGCTCGCCGACCCGGCCAATCCGTCGACGATGCCGCCGCAGACGGCGACCAACATCGGCGACCTGATGACCAATGCGGGCGTGTCGTGGGCATGGTACGGCGGCGCGTGGGGCCAGGCGCTGCAGGCGAGCCAGAACGGCACGTCGAACGTGATCTACGGTGCCGATCTGTCGACGCCGAACTTCCAGCCGCACCACCAGCCGTTCAACTACTTCGCGAACCAGGCGCCGGGCACCGCGAGCCGCGCGCAGCACCTGCTCGACGGCGGCGCGAACGGCGCCGAGTTCATCAAGGCGATCGACGCGGGTACGCTGCCGCAGGTCGCGTTCTACAAGCCGCAAGGCAACCTGAACGAGCACCCGGGCTACACGGACGTCACCTCCGGCGACCAGCACATCGCCGACGTGATCGCGCACCTGCAGGCGAGCCCGCAGTGGAAGAACATGGTCGTGGTCGTCACGTACGACGAAAACGGCGGCTTCTGGGATCATGCCGCGCCGCCGACCGCCGACCGCTGGGGCCCCGGCACCCGCATTCCGGCGCTGATCGTGTCGCCGTACGCGAAGAAAGGCTTCGTGGACCACACGCAGTACGACACCGGGTCGATCCTGCGCTTCATCACGCGCCGCTTCTCGCTGCCGCGCCTCGCGGGCCTGCAACAGCGCGACGACGCGCTGAAGGCCAACGGCGGGCAGCCGATGGGCGACCTGACGAACGCGCTGCAACTGTCGCCGAACCTGTAACGGGTTGGCGGCACTGCAATGAACCGGCCGGCGCGATGCCGGCCACCCCATGACACAGGGCGGCTCCGGCCGCCCTGTGTCATGGCGCAAACGCAAACGTCAGCACGTGCGCGCCGCATCACCCGCCGCGCTGCAGCCCAACGCCATCGAGTGCGATGGCCAGGATCATCGCGCGCGCATTTGGCGGCGTCGGTCGTCCGCTCGGGCGGAACACGTCGTCCCCGCACGCGATCCGCGCGCCCGACAGCACGCAGACACCGGCTTGCCGCGCGCGCCCGGGTTTCCAGTGCTGCTCGCCGAAATGCGCACGCCCCGGCTCGACCCAGCGCACGACCAGCAACTGCGCCGAGCGCTCGAGCACCTGTACGTGCGGGCGAACCGTCGACACGCGCGGACGGTCGAGCGCCGCCGCCAGGATCATCGCTTTCGATTCGAACGGCGCCCGCCCGCGCGGGCTGAACACGGCGTCGCCGCAGACGATCTTCTCGCCGGACAGCGCGCAGTGGCCCGAGCGAAGCGCACGCCCCGGCGCCCAGCGTTGTTCCGCGCCGCCCGGCGCGAGCCAGCGCACGATCAGCATCTCGTCCGAATACGCGAGCACCTGCACACGCGCATTCATCCGGCACCACGCATCGGGCAACGCTTCACCGGCGGACGCGCCGCGGCGCGCGTGCTACCACCCATACTTCAGCTCGACGCCGACATAGTCGGCGTTGTGCCCGCCCGCCTGGCGGATCGCATCTCCGACCTGGAAATGCACGGCCTCGATCGCACCGATCAGGTTCGCGGCAATCGTCCAGTCCGCCCGCAGCTGCACGTACATCCCGGTCCACAACCCGCCCTTGCCCGCCGTGCCCGGCACCGGGATGTTCGGCTGCTGATAGACGGCGTCGCCGGTCGTCTCGCGCCACTGGAAGCCGAGCGCACCGAGCAGCGACAGGTTCGCCGACGGCTTCAGCGTCACGGACGGCTTCACGTGAATCAGGTTCGCGTAACTCGTATAGCCGGCCAGCGTGAAGTAATAGCCGTTCGGAAACAGCGGGTTGAAGGTGCTCACACGGCCGTCGTGCGGATGCCGGTCGCCCGACGCCGCGTCGACCTGCAGCGCGATGCGCGGCGACCACGGCGCATCGAGCTTGTAGCCGGCGATCGAACCGACGGCCCACGCCCCGATCGTCGCGTTGCCGACCGTGCCGGTCTGCAGCATCGTTTCGAGATCCCAGTCGAAGCGCCCCAGTGTGCCCGTGTAGCGCACGTCCCACACGTCGCGATGCTCGGGACCGCTCGCATCGAGGAACCGCGCGTTGTTGCGGTTGTAGCGCGACCAATAGCCGGACAGGTCGCCCGGCCCGACCGACTGCCGCTCGAAGCGCACGCCGCTGAACGTGAGATCGCGATTCGACACGTCGTCGAAATCGGACGCGTTGCGGTTCTGCACCGGCTGCGTCGCATAGCCGATGAAGCGCCACTTCTGGTACTCGTAAACGGCCCAGACCGCATCGAACGCCTGCCGTACGTTCGGGCCGTCGCGCGTGGCGATGAAACGCTGCAAGTCGAACGCCATCTCCTGGCGGCCGACGCGGAACTTGAACGTGCCGCCGCCGAGTGCGCCCGTGTAGGTCGCGAACGCCTGCTCGAGATCGAGCGGGTTCTTGTCGACCGGCGACACCGTGTTCTTGCCGAACGCGCGGGCGTCCTGCAACTGCACGAAAAACTGCCAGTGCTGGCCGAGATGCGCATCGGCATGCACTTCGATGCGCTGGATCAGGTACGTATCCGATTGCGCGGAGCCGATCCCGAACAGCGGCGCATCATTGGTCTCGAGACGCTCGCGCACGTTCACGCCGAGCGATAGATAGGAGGCCGGATCGTTGCCGAGCGGCATGTATTTCAGGCCGTCGAGCGGCGCGCGCGGCACGCACGGATTCGCGAGCACCGACCAGTCTTCCTGCCAGCGGTTGAACAGCACCACGGGGCGCTTGGCCGTGCAGGTCGATGCGGCAGCGGCGGTTGTCGTTGCCGATGTCGTTGGCGTGGCCGATGACGCGGCCGGCGCCGGTTCCTGCACCGGCGTGGAAGCCGGCGTCGATGCCGCCGCCGTTTGCGCGCATGCTGCGTCGGCGCCCGCGAACAGCAGCCCCGCGACGATCGACACGCGCGCGGCTCGTACTGCGTGCTGGTGGTGATGTCTCCTCCCTCCCCGCTCGATCATGCGCGCTCCTGTGTGGTCGTACCCGCCATTTGTGCCGCGCACAGCGCAAGCGTCGCGAGCGCGCCGACCGGCGCGAGCAGCGCGAGGAACCCGACAAAGCGAAACCCGAGCGCGCCGCATGCGGCGCCGAGCGCGAACGCGACGATCGCCGGCAGCATCTTGCCGAAGCGCGCCCGCGCCGCCGCGCGCGCGGCATCGGCGGTGCCAGCGGACAGCATGTCGACCGCGTCGAGAATCGCCTGTGTGACGTTACCGGTCATCACCGTGTTCGGCACGCCGCCGGCGCGCGCAATCACGCGCGGATGCGCGTTCTGCACGCCCATCGCGAACGTGCCGACGATGCCGGCCACGAGCGCCGGCAAGCTGTCGGGCTGCGTGACGGGCGTCGCCCACACGCCGGCTGCACAGAAGCCGAGCAGCAGCACGGCCTGCACCGCATGCAGCGCGCGCGTGCCCTGCCAGGCGGGCCGCCCGGACATCGACCGCGCGATCAGGCTGCTCGCGATCACGCCGCACACGAACGCGGGAAACACGCTGAGCTTCAGCACGACGCCCTGGCCGAAGCCCGCGATGCCCGCGCCGATCAGCACGAAGTTGCCCGTCACGTGCGCGGTGAACAGCCCGAACAGCGCGACGAAGCTCAGCGTGTCGACGAAGCCGGCCACCGCGGCAAGGATCGTGTCCTCGTGCTTCATCGCGCCGCGCTCGCATGGATCTCGGCGACGTAGCCGCCCGGGAACTGCACGAGCGCCGCGTCACGGCCGTCCGACGTGAACGGCGGCACAAGCACGGTCACCCCCGCGGCCTGCGCCTTCTTCAGCGTCGCGGCGAGATCGGCGACTTCATAGCCTGTCATTTCATGCCCGTACGGATACGGCAGGTGGCCGTCGGTCACGAGCACAGTCATCTTGCCGAAGCCCGATTCGATTCGAATGCGGCGATACGTGTCGTTCGGCCGGCCGATCTCGGTGCCCGGCGCCTTGAGGGTGTCGGATACCACCTTGCCATTCGAGAACTTGACGAAATCGTGAACCAGCTTGTGCACGCTTTCCGGCGACACGTACACGCGGTTCTCGGGCACCGTCTCCAGCGCGTCGTAATGCGGCGCTTCGGTATGCCAATAGAGTTGCATGTTCAGCCCGCCGGTCCAGCGGATGATCGCGTCGCGGCCGATCGGATCGGGGAACGTGTCGACGATCACGTCCGCGCCGTGTGCGCGCGCCGTCTTCATCGCGACGTCCATGTCGGTGACGAGATAACCGGTGCGCTCCGCGCAGAACGGATACGGGATCGGCGTCTTGAAGCCGAACACCGACACCGTGCCGACCGGCGTGAGCACGAGCTGCGACATCGTCTGGCTCGGCGTCGGCGTGACCTGGAACACGCCCTGCTTCGACTTCTTGCCGCCGAACGTCGCGACGAAGCTGTCGGTGAAGCGGTCGAAGTCTTCCGGCGCCACGCACACGTGCGTCGTGTCGTACTGCGGCCCGACGGCCAGCACCGGCACCGGCGGCGTCGGAACCGGCGGTTTCGCGAACGTCGCCGGCGCCGCGACGCAGCCGGCCGCGATCGTCAGCGCGCACAGTGCGGATCGAATGGTCATCATGATCAGGTTTCCTTGTTGTGTCATCGAATGGTGCAACCGGTCACGCGCGGCCGTCGCCGTCCGCGCGCTTCGCATCGGCGAGCAGCGTCGCGAGCACGAGTGCGGCGATCAGCCCGAGATGCTCGAAAAAGCTGTTGAGTGCCATGAAATGCTCGGCGCCCGTGCGGTTCCAGAAATCGTTGGCCACCGCCATCGCGACCAGCGTCAGCATACCGAGGCTGCCCGCGCCGAGCCACGTAAAGCGACCCAGCACGATGCACAGCGAGCCGGCGATCTCGACCGCGATCGCGAACGCCGCCCATAGCGTGGCCGGCTGCAGCCCGAAATGCGCCTGCTCCGCGACCGCGCCATTGAAGTCCAGCGCCTTCGCGACGCCGCCGATCAGGTACGCGGACACCAGCGCCAGCCGCGCGAGCGGCAGGACCCACGGCTGCGCGAGCAGCGCGCGGACCCACGCCGGATTGCCGGTGCCGGTGTGATGGGTCGGGGTCGCCATGTCAGACCGCCCAGCACGAACAGCCGAACGCGCCCCAGAACCCCTTTGCGTCCGACGTCGGCAACGCGCGGCTCCACGCGTTCGCGTGTGCATGGCCGTGCAGGCCGCACGCGCTTGCGCAACCGCACTGCGCGGCGGCCGCCGCGGCGCGCTGCAGCGGCGCGCCGTTGCTCTGCGTCGCGCCCCAGCCACCGTAGCCGCCGTACTCGCGCACCGGCGACCAGTCCGGCATCGCGGGCGGAATCGGCGCGTCGTGCGACGCGAACGGACCCGCCCCCCACACGATCCGGCCGCCGACCACCGTCAGCAATGCAGTCGTATCGACGATATCGTCCTCCGCGCACGTGAAGAAATCGCGATCGGGGACCATCAGGTCGGCGAGTTGCCCGACCGCGATGCGTCCTTTGCGGCCGACTTCGTTCGAGAACCACGTCACGTACTCGGTCCACATGCGCAGCGCGGTCTCGCGATCGAGCAGGTTGCGCTGCGGGTACATCCGCATCCCGCCGACCGTCTTGCCCGTCACGAGCCACGCGAGCGACACCCACGGGTTGTACGACGCCACCCGCGTCGCGTCGGTGCCGGCCGACACCTTGAGCCCCTTCTCGAGCATCTTCGCGACGGGCGGCGTCGCCTCCGCGGCTTGCGCGCCGTAGCGCTCGACGAAGTATTCGCCCTGGTACGCCATCCGGTGCTGCACCGCAATGCCGCCGCCGAGCGCGGCGATGCGGTCCATCGAGCGTTCCGAGATCGTTTCGGCGTGGTCGAAGAACCAGTTCAGTCCGTCGAGCGGGATATCCTCGTTGACCTTCTCGAACACGTCGAGCGCACGGCTGATCGTTTCGTCGTAGGTCGCATGCATGCGCCACGGCCAGCGGTTCTGCGCGAGCACGCGCACGACGCCTTCGAGATCGTCTTCCATCTGCGCCGGCAGGTCCGGGCGCGCGACGCGGAAATCCTCGAAATCGGCCGCCGAAAACACCAGCATCTCGCCCGCGCCGTTGTGGCGGAAGTAGTCGGTGCCGTCGTGGTACTTGACGCTCTTCGTCCAGTTCACGAAGTCTTCCTTCTCCGCATTCGGCTTCTGCGTGAACAGGTTGTACGCGATGCGGATCGTCATCTCGCCCGCGTCGTGCAGCTTGCGGATCACCTCGTAATCGTCGGGATAATTCTGCGACCCGCCGCCTGCGTCGATCACGCCCGTCACGCCAAGGCGATTGAGTTCGCGCATGAAATGGCGCGTCGAGTTGTACTGATACTCGAACGGCAGCTTCGGGCCTTTTGCGAGCGTCGCGTAGAGGATCGTCGCGTTCGGGTTCGCGAGCAGCAGGCCGGTCGGGTTGCCCGCGGCGTCGCGCAGGATCGTGCCGCCCGGCGGCTCGGGCGTGTCCTTCGTGTAGCCCACCACGCGCAGCGCGGCCGCGTTCAGCAGCGCGCGGTCGTACAGGTGCAGGATGAACACGGGCGTATCGGGCGCGACCGCATTGAGTTCGTCGATCGTCGGCAGGCGCTTCTCGACGAACTGGTGTTCGGTGAAGCCGCCGACCACGCGCACCCATTGCGGCGCAGGCGTGATCGCGACCTGCTGCTTCAGCATTTCCATCGCGACCGCGAGCGAACGCACGCCATCCCAGCGCAGCTCGAGGTTGTAGTTCAGGCCGCCGCGAATCACGTGCGTGTGGTTGTCGATCAGGCCCGGCAGCACGCTGCGGCAATCGAGATCGACGACTTTCGTCGCGCGGCCCGCGAGCGGCACGATGTCGGCATCGGAGCCGACCGCGACGAAGCGGCCGTCCTTGATCGCCACGGCGGTGGCGACGGGGTTCGCACGATCGAGCGTCGTGATGCGCCCGTTGTGCAGGATGAGATCGGGTTGAGTAGCGGTTGCGCTCATGAAGTGTCCTCGATGCGGTCAGAAGCCGAGCCAGTGACGGACCGGCGCGATGGCCTGGGCGCCGATCAGCATGCCGGCCAGGCCGACCAGCGCGATCAGCGGCGGTGCCGGCGAACGCACCTTGATCACGCTGTACACGACGCCGATCAGCACGCCGGCGCCCAACGAAAGTAGATAAGATTCCATAACGATTTTTTCTCCCGGCCGGATTAGAATCACCTGCATCGCACGCCCGCTTTCGCGGTGCGCTGCATCCGTTCCGCTTCCCTGCCATTCATCCCGACCATGCAATACCTTCCTGATCTCGAAGCCTGGGCCATCTTTGCGCGCGTCGCGGAGACGGGCTCGTTCGCGAAAGCCGCCGACCTGCTCGGCGTATCGCAGCCGACGGTGTCGAAGGCCATTGCGCGCCTCGAAAAACGCCTCGGCGCGATGCTGCTGTACCGCACGTCGCGCAAGCTGTCGCTCACGCCGACCGGCGAACTGCTGCGCGATCGCGCGATCCGCCTGCTCGCCGATGCGGAACTGATCGAGAGCGAAGCGTCCGCACAGGCGCTCGAACCGCACGGCCTGGTGCGCGTGAATGCGCCGATGTCGTTCGGGGTGCGTCACCTGTCGCCGGTGCTGCCCGCGTTTCTCGAACGCTATCCGCGCGTCGACATCGACCTCGTGCTCACCGATCACATCGTCGACATCGTGTCCGGCGGCTTCGACGTCGCGATCCGCATCGCCGAGCTGAGCGATTCGTCGCTGCGCTCGCGCCGGCTGTGCGCGGTGCGCCGGCCGCTCGTCGCGTCGCCCGCGTACCTCGACCGGCGCGGCCGCCCCGCGCACCCGCGCGACCTCGAACAGCACGTGTGCCTCACCTACACGAACCTGCCGACACCCGAACACTGGCGCTTCCGCCACGCGGCATCGGGCGACGAGGTCGGCGTATCCGTGCACGGCCGCATTCGCACCAACAACGCGGACGTGATCGTCCCCGCGCTCATCGCCGGTCATGGCCTCGCGCTGCAGCCCGAGTTCCTGGTGTGGGACGCGATGCAGCGCGGCGAGCTCGAGGAAGTGATGGCCGACTGGAAGATCGCTGACATCAACGTCAACCTCGTCACGCCGCCGGGCATGCTGCGCGCCGCGCGCGTGACGGTGCTGCTCGACTTCCTCGCGGAGCACTTCGCGCGCGCGCCGTGGGCGCTGCCTGCAGCCTGAGCGGGCGACGGCCGGCGACAGCAGATCGCCGCGGCCGGCCGTTGCCGCGATCGTGGCCGGTGTCCGTTACTTCGCCGGTACTGCCGCGAGCGACTCGTGCGGCGTTGCGGTGCGTTGCGCGGCCTTGTGAACCATCGTGTACGCGTAGTCGACGCCCATCCCGTACGCACCCGAGTGCTCCTTCGCGATCGCCATCACCGCGTCGTAGCTGTCGCGGCGCGCCCAGTCGCGCTGCCATTCGAGCAGCACCTGCTGCCACGTGACGGGCACGACACCGGCCTGCACCATCCGCTGCATCGCGAAGTCGTGCGCGGCCTGCGACGTGCCGCCCGATGCGTCGGCCACCATGTAGATCTCGTAATCGCCTTCGAGCATCGCGCACAGTGCGAACGTGGTATTGCAGACTTCCGTCCAGAGACCCGACACGACCACCTTCTTGCGGCCATTCGCGGCCAGCGCGTCGCGCACCTTCTGGTCGTCCCACGAGTTCATCGACGTGCGTTCGAGCGTCTTCTGGTTCGGGAACACGTCGAGCAGCTCGGGGAAGGTATGGCCGGAGAAGGCCTCGGTCTCGACCGTCGTGATGGTGGTCGGCACGTTGAACGCCTTGGCGGCCTTCGCGAGCCCGACGACGTTGTTCTTCAGCGTCTGGCGATCGATCGACTGCACGCCGAACGCCATTTGCGGCTGCTGGTCGATGAAGATCAGCTGGCTGTTCTGCGGCGTCAGTACTTCAAGTTTCGGATTGCTCATGGCGCAAGGTGTCCTGTAAACGAAAAAAGGGGGGCCTGCCTCGACCGTCTGAACGGGAGGAGCCGGAGGTACGTCAGCTCCGGATCGTCGTCCGGGCCGAAACATTTAAGCCGCAAACGCGCGGCGCGAACACCCAAGGAACGGAATCGATCCGATTCCTGAATCGATGCCTGTTCGGGGCTGCCCGCCCTTTTATTCTTCACGCAAACCCGATACGCTTTCGAAATCTTGACGGCGCGCCCCGCGCCGCTCGTCTGCCATCACGGGACGCCCGCCATGAAACCGTATTTCCTGTCGCTGCTTGCCGGCATCCTCGCCGGTGTCATCTACGGCGCGCTCGGCGTGAACTCGCCGGCGCCGCCGATCATCGCGCTCACCGGCCTGCTCGGCATGCTGGCCGGCGAACAGATCCTGCCCGTCGCGCGCCGGATGCTTTCCGGACACCGGCTGAACACCGCTTGGCGCGATGCACAATGCAGCCAGCACATGTTCGGCGCACTGCCCGGCGGCACCACGAACGATCGCAAGCCGTCGTGACGCAATCGTTCATCACCGGCCACGCATGACCAACGTCGAACTGTTTCATTACCTGCTGCTGTTGATCTGCGGGGCCGGCGCACTCACGTGGCTCGCCGAACGGATTTCGATTCCGCCGGCCGTCGTGCTGCTGCTCGGCGGCTGCGCGGTCGCGGTCGCCGGCAAGCGCGTGCCCGACATGGACCCGGCGCTGCTGCTCGCGGCCGTGCTGCCGCCGCTGCTGATGTCGAGCGGGTTCTACACCGCGTGGAAGGAATTCCGGCAGGAGCTTGCATCGATCGCATCGCTCGCGCTCGGCGCCGTGGTGTTCACGACCGTCGCGGTCGCGCTCGCCGTGCATGCGGTGAACCCGGCGCTGCCATGGGCCGCCTGCTTCACGCTCGGCGCGATCGTGTCGCCGCCCGATGCGGTCGCCGCGAAGGCGATCCTGCAGCGCCACCCGCTGCCCGCGCGGCTCGTCGCGGTGCTCGAAGGCGAAAGCCTCGTCAACGATGCGTCGGGCCTGCTGCTGTACCAGATGGCCGTGTCGGCCGCGCTCGCCGTGTCGATCACGGCCGCGAGCGCCACCGGCCTGTTCTTCTCGCTCACGCTGATCGGCATCGCGGTCGGTCTCGCGTGCGGCCATGCGATGAGCTGGGTGCTGCCGCGCCTGCGCGACCCGATGCTCGGCATCGTCGTGACCTTCGCGATGGCGTGGGGCAGCTACGGGATCGCGGAAGCCGTCGACGGCTCGGGCGTGCTGTCGGTCGTCACCTGCGGCCTCGTGCTCGGCGTGCGCCAGCATCGCGTGTTCGACGCCGACATGCGGATCAAGGCGAAGGCGACCTGGGAAGCGATCGTGTTCGTGCTCGACGCGCTCGTGTTCATCCTGATCGGCCTCGCGCTGCACGCGATCCTCGCGCGCGTGAACCACGAAGGCGCGGTGCTGATGGCCGGCCTGCGCGTCGCGCTGCCCGCCACCGCCGCCGCGATCGCCGCGCGCATCGTCTGGGTGTTCGTCGCGATGTGGCTGCCGGGCCGCCTGCGCGCGCCGCGCGCCGGCCACGCACCGTGGTCGTGGCGTGAAGCCGTCGTACTCGGCTGGTCGGGCATGCGCGGCGTCGTGAGCCTCGCGGCCGCGATCGCGCTGCCCGCCAATTTCCCCGGCCGCGACCTGATCCTGTTCAGCACGTTCCTGCTGATCATCGCCACGCTCGTCGTGCAGGGCGGCACGCTCGCGCCGCTGATCCGCGTGCTGAAGCTGCGCCCGGCCGCGCGGCACACGATGTCCGAGCATGCGGTGCGCGCGCATGCGTTCGGCGCGGCGCTCGCCGAACTCGACGCGCTCGAGCAGCGCGGGTCGACCCTCGAGCGGCCGTCGCTCGACCGCCTGCTCGCCGAATACCGGAATCGCGTCACCTTCAACGAACGCGCGCATCGCCACGGCGCCGAACCGGCCAACGTACGGGCGCGCATGCTGCGCGTCGAGCTCGAACTCGTCGGCGTGTCGCGCCGCGCGCTGCTCGACCTGCATCGCGACGGCAAGGTCGACGACGCCGTGCTGCACCGGATCGAATCGGAACTCGATTTCGAGGAACTGCGGCTGCAGCGGCTGCTCGAACCGTGACGCCCGGCCCATCTGCCGGACCTCCCCCTTTTTCACATGGAACTGCAATGAGCGAACTGTCCGTCGAAGCGAGCATCGGCTCCGTCGATTACCTCGTCCACTTCAGCGATGGCGTCCACCAGTGGCGCGCCGACGAACCGGCCTCGCTCGGCGGCGGCGATGCGGCGCCCACGCCCGTCGCGCTGCTGCTGTCGAGCCTCGGCGCGTGCACCGCGATCACGCTGAAGATGTATGCGCAGCGCAAGGGCTGGCCGCTCACCGAAGTGCACGTGAAGCTCGCGCACGAATCGGGCAGCGCGGGCAGCACGATCGTGCGCCGCATCACGCTGGAAGGCGACCTGTCCGGCGAACAGCGCGAACGGCTGCTGCAGATCGCGAACGCGTGCCCGGTGCACAAGATCCTCACGCATCCGATCACCATCGACACGGCGATCGCCTGACGCGCCCCGCCTCGACTACCAGATCCCCACCATGTCCACCTCGATCAAGACCCTGCTCACGCCGCGCGAAAGCGACATCGGCAACCTCGTCGTGCGCCGCGTGCTGCCCGCGCGCGCCGCCCGCCTCGTCGGCCCGTTCATCTTCTTCGACGAGATGGGGCCGGCGGTGCTGCCGGCCGGCAGCGGCATCGACGTGCTGCCGCATCCGCACATCGGCCTCGCGACCGTCACCTACCTGTTCGACGGTTCGCTGATGCACCACGACAGCCTCGGCTTCCGGCAGAAGATCGTGCCGGGCGACGTGAACTGGATGACCGCCGGCCGCGGCATCGTGCATTCGGAGCGTTCGCCCGACGAAGACCGGCCGCGCGATCAGCCGGTCCACGGGATCCAGACCTGGGTCGCGCTGCCGGTCGAGCATGAGGACACCGCGCCCGCGTTCGTCCATCACGCGGCCGACACGTTGCCGTCGTTCACGCGCGACGGGGCGAGCGTGCGCGTGATCGCGGGGACCGCGTTCGGGCTCACGTCGCCGGTCGCCGTGTTCTCGCCCACGCTCTATGCGTATGCGGAATTCGCGGCAGGCGGCACGCTGGCGCTCGATGCCGAACATGAGGAGCGCGGCGTCTACCTCGTCGACGGCGATCTCTCGATCGACGGCACGCCGCTCGCCCCCGCGACGATGGCCGTGCTCGAACCCGGCGCGACCGCGGCGCTCGCCAGCACGAACGGCGCGCGCGTGATGCTGCTCGGCGGTGCGCACCTGCCGGGCGAGCGCTTCATCGAATGGAATTTCGTATCGAGCGCGCGCGCGAAGATCGATGCGGCCCGTGCGGCGTGGGCCGATCAGACCTTCGGCAAGGTGCCGGGCGAAGAAAACGAGTGGACGCGCCAGCCGGAACGCAAGGCGCAACAAGGTAACAACGCGCAGTAAGCGGGTTCGCTCGCAGGCAGGCAACGCAACGGCCGGCACACCTGCCGGCCGTTGTGCGTTTACCGCTTCAATCCCATCAGCTTCGCAAGCGTCGGCCACCGATCGAGCGACTCGATGAACGCGCGGCGCGCCTGCTCGTCGACGTAACGCTCGGGATCGAGCGCCGGCAGGTGCCGCGCGAGGCCGAGCACGTCGTTCGGTTGCGACAGGCGATCATCGTCGCTGTCGGCGGGGAGAATTACTGTTCGTCGATCCATACGCCATCCGGAGTTTTCACCGAGTAGCCCGCGGCCGTCTGCATCGTCACCGTGCCCTCGTTCTCGCCCACCATCCGCGTGCGCGGCAGGTCGGCCGCGTACTGCGCGAGCGTCGTGCCCGGCTTGAACGGGCTGTTCGACACGAGGTTCGACAGCAGTTGCGCGAGCGCGAGGAAGCTGGTCGGCTGGTCGATCACGGTCGTCGCGCCGTGGTTGCCGGTAAAGCCGACGAGCCGCACGCCGACCGGCCCGTGCACGATGCGCGGCGTCGGGATCTCGCGCAGGCCCGCGACCTGGTACTTGTCGCCGCGCAGCGCGGCGCCGTGCTCGGGCACGAACACAATCACCGCGCGGCGGCCCGATTGCGCGATCAGGTCGGCGAGGTGATCGAAGTCGTCCATCAACTTCGTCACGCGCTGCGGATACGAGTCGATGCTCGTCAGCGAACTGCCGACGACGCGGTTGCCGTCGTGCAGGCTGATCGTGTTGTAGTACAGCGCAACCGGGCCCGGCACCGACGCGCGCTGCGCGTACCAGTTCGCGAGCGTCGCGTAGTCGCTCTTGATCTCCGAGCCGTCGAACGCGTGCATCGCGACGGGCGCGGCCGCGTTCGACACCGGCGGCGCGTCGGGCACGCCGATGTTGTCGTGGATCACCTGCAGGAAGTTGTCGAAGTGGCCGTCGTGGTTCAGCAGCGACTGCACCTTGTAGCCCGCGCTCGCCAGCTGCGAGAACAGGTAGCACTGCTGCGGCGCCGGCTTGTACAGGTCGGCGTGCGCTTCCTGCCCGCAGCTCGCGCGCAGCACGCGAATCGCGGCCGGGCCGCTGTAGCTCGCGGCCGTGCTGAAGTTATTGAACAGGTAGTCGAAGTGACTCAGCATCGGGTGATTGCGCACCTTCGCGGCATCGAGGTCGTCCCACGACAGCGAGCAGATGTGCAGCACGATCACGTCGAACTGCGCGGCCGGATCGTTGCCGAGATGGCCGAACGCGACCTGCCGCTGCGATTCCTGCGTGCGGAACGTCGCGAGCGCGGCGTTGTGATCCTCCGGCTGGCCGGCGAGCGTCGTGCCCGTCGCGGTCGCCTGCTGCGGAAGCGGTGCGACGACGCGCGCCATCAGCCCGCTGCCGGCCTGCCACAACGGCATCACGATCAGCACGGCCAGCACGAACGTCGCGACGCGCAGCCAGCGATTGACGATGAAGTAGACGATCAGCGCGCCGGCCACCGTCAGTAGCAGCACCGGCGGCAGCAGGCGCGGCAGCAGCTCCATCCAGTACTCGAAGCGGAACGTGCTCACTTCGCGCGCGGCCTCGGCGAGCCGCGCGAGCGGCGGCGCATGCATCTCGCGCGCGAGCAGCGGCACCGCGATCGCGATCGCCACGACCTGCCGGACGATGCGCCACGCGCGCCGCCGGATCGGTGCGCTCGCGGCGAGCGCCACCGCGAACGCGAGGTTCGCGAGCCAGAACGGCTGCAGGTGCCCGGTCGCGAACAGCGCGAACTTCAGGATGAAATACAGATTCCAGAACGTCATCTAACCCACTCCATGATGAGCGCCGCGTCAGTCGCGCGCCCGATCGAGTTTCGGCGCCAGCATGGCCAGCAGGCCGCGCGCCGCACCCTTCCACATCCGTACGTTGCCGTCCAGGCCGATACGCAACACTTCCTTCAACCCGCCGAGCGGCGTGTCGACCCGCTGGCCTTCGTGCCAGTCGAGCCACGCGTCCGCGCGGCCGAACGTGCATTGCACGAGCTGGCGCTCCTGTTCGAGCGTGAGTTCGTCGAAGCTCACGCCGACATGGGTCGGCGTCACGCGGCTCACGCGCACCGGGAACGGGAACGACCGGTCGCCGCGCGTCACGCACACCGTCAGCGTGTCGCCGACGGCAAGCGGGAGCCCCGGCACCGCTTCTAGGCCGAGGCCGCCGGTCGAGTAGTCGCTCGTGAAGCACGCGGCCGTCGAACCGTCGGCGAGCAGCAGCATGGCCGGCACGCGCATCGCGATCCGGTGCGTGACGCGCACCTGCTTGGTCTCGCGCGCCACGGCCAGCGCGGCGCCGAGCATCGCGAGGTTGTACACGGTCCAGCCGAGCGTGATCAGGATCGTCGATGCCTCGTCGCCCTGCTCGACCACCAGCCGCCACAGGCCGGCGAGGATCGCGAGCACGTTCATCCCGAACAGCACCAGATACGGCTTCGACGTCGACCAGTCGACGTAGCCTTCGTCGATCTTGCCGCCCTTGTCGGTCACGTTGAACTTGCCGTGCTTCGGGCTGAAGAACGCGACGGTGGTCGGCAGCGCGATGTACCACGCGAGCACCGACTCGTAGACCTCGGCCCAGAACGAATGGCGGTAGCGCCCCTGCATCCGCGAGTTCGCGACGTTCGCGAGCACGAGGTACGGGATCACGTAGCTCGCGAGCGCGAGCGCCGACGCGTTGATGAAGTACAGGTGGAAGAACAGGTACGCGAGCGGGATAGTCAGGAACACCAGCCGCGGAATCCCGTAGAAGAAATGCAGCATCGCGTTGCCGTAGCAGATCCGCTGGATGAGGCCGAGCCCGCGCCCGAGAAACGGGTTGTCGATGCGGAAGATCTGCGCCATCCCGCGCGCCCAGCGCGTGCGCTGCTTCACGTGGCCCGCGAGGCTCTCGGTCGCGAGGCCGGCCGCCTGCACGGTCGGCAGGTACGCCGACGTATAGCCGCGCCGGTGCAGCTTGAGCGCCGTGTGCGCATCCTCGGTCACGGTCTCGACCGCGACGCCGCCCACCTCTTCCAGCGCGCTGCGCTTGAGCACCGCGCACGAGCCGCAGAAGAACGTCGCGTTCCACAGGTCGTTGCCCGACTGCACGAGGCCGTAGAACAGGTTGCCTTCGTTCGGGATCTCGCGGAACGTGCCGAGGTTGCGCTCGAACGGATCGGGCGAGAAGAAATGGTGCGGCGTCTGCACGAGCGCGCACTTCGGGTCGCGCAGGAACACGCCCATCGTCGTCTGCAGGAACGAGCGCGTCGGCACGTGATCGCAGTCGAAGATCGCGATGTATTCGCCGTGCGTCTTCGGCAGCGCGCGGTTGATGTTGCCGGCCTTTGCGTGGCGGTTGTCGTCGCGCGTCACGTAGTCGATGCCGGCCTCGCGCGCGAACGCCTCGAATTCGGGGCGCTTGCCGTCGTCGAGCAGATACACGCGCAGCTTCGCGCTCGGCCAGTCGATGCTCTGCGCGGCGAAGACGGTCGGCTTCACGACCGATAGCGGCTCGTTGTAGGTCGGGATGTAGATGTCGACGGTCGGCCAGGTGTCGGGATCGTCGGGCAGCGGCACGATCGGCCGGTCGAGCGGCCACGCGGTCTGCACGAAGCCGAGCAGCAGGATCATCCACGTATAGGCTTCCGCGCCGTACAGCAGGTAGCCGGCGACGGCCTCGACGGGGCCGCGGAAATCGAGCGTCTGCGTGGTGCGCCACCACACGTAGCGCACCGTCGCGAGCAGCGCGAGCGACGCGAGCGCGAGCGTCGGCAGGTGGCCCGGCAGGCGGCGCAGCGCGAGCGCCAGCACCGCGACGATCGCGAAGAACGCGAACTGCGCGCCCGGCATCAGCGGCGACATCCCGGCCGCGGCCCACAGCAGCGCGCCGGCGATCAGCAGCAGCGGCGCGAGCCAGC
>NZ_VWWH01000082.1:0-33900 GCF_011753045.1 Burkholderia sp. Ap-955 | reverse complement strand
ACCGACGCATCCGCCACGGCCGCTGCCGCCGCACCGGCCTCGGGCGCCACCGATGCCTCGGCCGCCGCTGCCGCTTCGGCTCCGGCCGCACCGGCCGCGCCGACCGCCCCGTTCTCGGTCGATTCGTCGAAGATCAGTGCGGGCGACACCGCGTGGATGCTGACCTCCACCGCGCTCGTGCTGTTCATGACGATCCCCGGCCTCGCGCTGTTCTATGCGGGCATGGTCCGCAAGAAGAACGTGCTCGCGACCGTGATGCAGAGCTTCGCGATCACCGCCGTGATCACGGTGCTGTGGACGGTGGTCGGCTACAGCCTCGCGTTCACGCCGGGCAACGGCTTCATCGGCGGCCTGTCGCGCGTGTTCCTGCATGGCATGAACTACATCAAGGGCGACAAGGCGACCACGCTGACCGTCAGCCACCTCGCGACGACGATTCCGGAATCGGTCTACTTCGTCTACCAGATGACGTTCGCGATCATCACGCCTGCGCTGATCTGCGGCGCGTTCGCCGACCGGATGAAGTTCTCGGCGATGCTCGTGTTCATGACGCTCTGGTCGCTGATCGTCTATGTGCCGATCGCGCACATGGTGTGGGAGCCGACCGGCTGGCTGTCGGCCGACGGCGTGCTCGACTTCGCGGGCGGCACGGTGGTTCACATCAACGCCGGTATCGCGGGCCTCGTGTCATGCCTGGTGCTCGGCAAGCGGATCGGCTTCGGCCGTGAATCGATGGCGCCGCACAACCTCGTGCTGACGATGATCGGCGGCTCGATGCTGTGGGTCGGCTGGTTCGGTTTCAACGCGGGCTCGGCGGTCGCGGCCGACGGCCGTGCCGGCTTCGCGATGCTGACGACGCAAGTCGCGACGGCGTGCGCGGCGCTCGGCTGGATGTTCGCCGAGTGGATCGCCAAGGGCAAGCCGTCGGTGCTCGGCATCGTGTCGGGCGCGGTCGCGGGTCTCGTGGCGATCACGCCGGCCGCCGGCTTCGTCGGCGTGGCGGGCGCGCTCGTGATCGGTATCGCGGCGGGCGTGATCTGCTTCTGGTCGGCAACGTGGCTCAAGTCGAAGCTCGGCTACGACGATTCGCTCGACGCGTTCGGCGTGCACGGCATTGGCGGGATTCTCGGCGCGCTGCTGACGGGTGTGTTCGCGGTCAAGGACATCGGCGGCGCCGACGGCAGCCTGCTGCTGCAGGCCAAGGGCGTGCTGATCACGCTGGTCTACAGCGGCGTGCTGAGCTTCGTGCTGCTGAAGCTGATCGACCTGACGATCGGCCTGCGCGTGACCGAGGAGGAAGAGCGCGAAGGTCTCGACGTGATCCTGCACGGCGAGCACGTGGAATAAGTCACACGAATCAACGGCGGGCCGCCGCGACGACGGCGCCCGCTCCGAATGAGCGCAGCGACTTCGGCCCGCCCACCCGGCGGGCTTTTTTTCTCCTGCCACCCACTGCCGTAGCGGATAACCCTTCACTCTATCGGGTCAATAGCCGAAAACTTCCTCCATATCCTTGTGAAGCCGGGAACAATCCCCAAATGGGCAGGGCAATTGCTCTACAATCTTCATTCTCCCGCTCGCGAGTGATTCATGGTTCCCCACCTCGTTACCGCGTTGAACGGTCCGCTGCTCGAACTCGAGCAGAAGATCCTCGACGCGACGCCTGCGATCGAACGCTGGTTCAGGCTCGAATGGCAGGAACACACCCCGCCGTTCTATTGTTCGGTTGACCTGCGCAACGCCGGCTTCAAGCTGGCGCCCGTCGACGCGAACCTGTTTCCCGGCGCATTCAACAATCTGCCGTCCGAAGTGCTGCCGCTCGCCGTGCAGGCCGCGATGGCCGCGATCGAGAAGATCTGCCCGGACGCGAAGAACCTGCTCGTGATTCCCGAGCTGCCGACCCGCAACGCGTTCTACCTCGAAAACGTCGCACGCCTCGCAACGATCATGCGCCAGGCCGGCCTGAACGTGCGCTTCGGCTCGCTCGACCCGAGCATCACCGACATGACGCCGATCACGCTGGCCGACGGCCAGAAGATCGTGCTCGAACCGCTCGAGCGTTCGCAGCGCCGCCTCGGCCTGAAGAATTTCGATCCGTGCTCGATCCTGCTGAACAACGACCTGTCGGCCGGCATCCCGGCCGTGCTGGAAAACCTGCACGAGCAGTACCTGCTGCCGCCGCTGCATGCGGGCTGGGCCGTGCGCCGCAAGTCGACGCACTTCTCATGCTACGACGACGTCGCGAAGAAGTTCGCGAAGATGGTCGGCGTCGATCCGTGGATGGTGAATCCGTATTTCGCGCACGTGGAAGGTGTCGACTGGCAGGCGCATGAAGGCGAGCAGGCGCTCGCCGATGCGATCGACGGCGTGCTGAAGAAGATCGCGCGCAAGTACCGCGAATACGGGATCAGCGAGAAGCCGTACGTGGTCGTGAAGGCCGATGCCGGCACGGCGGGGCGCGGCGTGATGACCGTGCACGACGCGGCCGAGATCGGCCGCATGTCGAAGGCCGAGCGCGCGCAGATGGCCGAGTCGAAGGCCGGCCTCGCGGTGCGCGACGTAATCGTTCAGGAAGGCGTGTATACGTTCGAGCGCGTCGGCGACGAAGTCGCGGAGCCCGTCGTGTACATGATCGACCGCTACGTGGTCGGCGGCTTCTACCGCACGCACGCGGGCCGCGAGCGCGACCAGAACCTGAACGCGCCCGGCATGCACTACGTGCCGCTCGGCTTCGAGCATACCGCGCTGCCGGATGCGGGCGCGAAGCCGGGCGCCGCGCCGCCGAACCGTTTCTACATGTACGGCGTCGTCGCGCGGCTGTCGCTGATCGCGTCGTCGATCGAACTGGAAAAGACCGACCCCGAAGCCATCCAGGTGTAACGGACCTTCGCCAAGTACAGGACCTCATGGACATTCTCTTTATCGCCGACCCGCTCGAGCGCTTCAAGATCTACAAGGATTCGACCTACGCGATGATGGCGGAGGCGGCGCGGCGCGGGCATGCGGTGTACGCGTGCGAGCCGAACCACCTCGCGTGGACGGGTTCGGCCGTCGAGGCCGACGTGCGTCGCATCACGTTCGTCGGCGACCCGGACGACCTGCATCGCGAGACGTGGTACGAGGCCGGGCCGGTCGACGCGCGCCGCCTCGAATCGTTCGGCGCGGTGCTGATGCGCAAGGATCCGCCGTTCGACATGGAATACGTGACGTCGACCTGGCTGCTGGAGCTGGCCGAGCGCGCCGGCGCGCGCGTGTTAAACAAGGCGCAGTCGATCCGCGACCATTCGGAGAAGCTCGCGATCGGCGAGTTTCCGCAGTTCGTCGCACCGACGCTCGTCACGCGCGACGCGAAACGGCTGCGCGCATTCCACGCCGAGCACGGCGACGTGATCCTGAAGCCGCTCGACGGGATGGGCGGGATGGGCGTGTTCCGCGTGAAGCCGGACGGCATGAACCTCGGTTCGATCATCGAGATGCTGAGCCATGACGGCACGCGTTCGGTGATGGCGCAGAAATTCATCCCCGAGATCAAGGCCGGCGACAAGCGCATCCTGCTGATCGGTGGCGAGCCGGTGCCGTTTTCGCTCGCCCGGATTCCGCAGGGCAGCGAGGTGCGCGGCAATCTCGCGGCGGGCGGGCTCGGCGTTGCGCAGCCGCTGACCGCGCGCGATCGCGAGATCGCCGACACGCTCGGGCCGGTGCTCGCGGCGCGCGGGCTGCTGCTGGTCGGCCTCGATGCGATCGGCGACTGGCTGACCGAGGTGAACGTCACGAGTCCGACGTGTTTCCGCGAGATCATGGAGCAGACGGGCTTCGACGTCGCCGCGATGTTCATCGACGCGCTGGAGCGTGCGGCCGCGTAGGCCGCTTTCCCGCACAACCCCGGCGGCGGCCGCGCAGGTCCCCCGTCGCCGGAGCAGTTCGACCGGCCTGCTACAATGCCCGCTTGCCCGGTGCCGCGCTCGCGCACCCGAGGCCCGGCGGTCGGGCCGAAACTGTTGCAAGGCTGAACATGGAACGTTTCCCACACTCGCTACGCTCATTGCCCCGCCGCGGGGTGTTGGCCCGCCAGGGGCGGCCGGGAGCGATCTGACATGGCCGGGATCCTGATCATCGCGCACGCCCCGCTCGCCACTGCGCTGCGGGACTGCATCGCGCACATCTATGGCGGCGTGCCCGCCCGCATCGGCTGTATCGACGTGATGGCGGACAGCGATCCGACCCAGGTGATGGCGTTCGCCCACGCGGAACTCGCGCGGCTCAGGGAAGAGAACGGCGTGGTCGTGCTGACCGACATGTACGGCGCGACGCCCGCGAACATCGCCGGCCAGCTCGCCAAGCTCGACAACGTGCGCGTGCTCGCGGGCGTGAACCTGCCGATGCTCGTGCGGGCCGTCTGCTACCGCACCGTGCCGCTCGACAAGCTGGTCGACAAGGCGCTGTCCGGCGGCGCGAAGGGCGTCCACGAGGTGTCGTCCGGTACGCCGCCGCCGCCGACGGAAACCGGCTGCGGCCAGTGCGCGCCGATTCCGCCCGAACCGCAGCCGCGCACGCCGAGCGAATCGCACTGAGCGAGCGCACCGAGTACCCGTTACCCGTTTTCCGTTTTAGACCGCACCGCCGACGCGCGCCGCCGGCGGTCCCGACCGACCCGACCGAGAATCATGCTTCAACAAGAAACCACCATCGTCAACAAATTGGGGCTCCATGCGCGCGCATCGGCCAAGCTTACGCAACTGGCCGGCAACTTCCAGTCGGAAGTATGGATGACGCGCAACGGGCGCAAGATCAATGCGAAGAGCATCATGGGCGTGATGATGCTGGCGGCCGGCATCGGCAGTACGGTGATGATCGAGACCGACGGGGCCGACGAGAAGGAAGCGATGGACGCGCTGCTGAAGCTGATCGCCGACAAGTTCGGCGAAGGCCAGTGATTCTCACGCGGGATCGTTGCCGTTTCCAGTCAGAATGCCGCGGATTCCGCGGCATTTTTTTCGTCGGAAGCATTGATGCGGAATGCGCAATGCTGCGGTGCATGCAGCCAGCGGGGAGTCGCGGAATTTATAATCGCTAACCGGGGTCATAAGCGCATCGCAGCAGTGTGCCGCGGCTTTACTTGTACAGAGGAGGTGCGCGTGTCCTTCACGCTGCATGGCATTCCCGTCTCACGTGGTATCGCGATCGGGCGAGCGTATCTGATCGCGCCGGCGGCGCTCGACGTCGCCCATTACCTGGTCGAGGCAAACCAGATCGATGCGGAGGTCGAGCGCTTCCGCACCGCGCTCGAGGTCGTGCATCACGAACTCGAAGCGCTGCGCGCCGACCTGACCGACGACACGCCGAGCGAAGTCGGCGCATTCATCGACGTCCACGCGATGATCCTGAGCGACGAGATGCTCGTGCAGGAAACCATCGACCTGATCCGCACGCGCCGCTACAACGTCGAGTGGGCGTTGACCGAGCAGCTCGAGCTGCTCACGCGCCACTTCGACGATATCGAGGACGAATACCTGCGCGAGCGCAAGGCCGACATCGAGCAGGTGGTCGAGCGCGTGCTGAAGGCGCTCGCCGGCGCACCGTCGGCTTCGCAGGCACTGGACCGCGCGGCCAAGAACGGCACGAACGAGATGATCGTCGTCGCGCACGACATCGCGCCGGCCGACATGATGCAGTTCAAGTCGCAGTCGTTCCAGGCGTTCGTCACCGACCTCGGCGGGCGCACGTCGCACACGGCGATCGTCGCGCGCAGCCTCGGCATTCCGGCCGCGGTCGGCGTGCAGCATGCGAGCGCGCTGATCCGCCAGGACGACCTGATCATCGTCGACGGCGACCAGGGCATCGTGATCGTCGATCCCGCGCCGATCGTCCTCGAGGAGTATTCGTACCGGCAGTCCGAGAAGCTGCTGGAGCAACGCAAGCTGCAGCGTCTGAAGTTCTCGCCGACGCAAACGTTGTGCGGCACCAAGATCGAGCTGTACGCGAACATCGAGCTGCCCGACGACGCGAAGGCGGCCGTCGAGGCCGGCGCGGTCGGCGTCGGGCTGTTCCGTTCCGAGTTCCTGTTCATGCATCAGAAGGAGATGCCGGAAGAGGAGGAGCAGTTCGCCGCGTACAAGCGGGCTGTCGAGTGGATGAAGGGCATGCCGGTGACGATCCGCACGATCGACGTCGGCGCGGACAAGCCGCTCGAGGCGCTCGACGAAGGCTACGAGACGGCGCCGAACCCCGCGCTCGGCCTGCGCGCGATCCGCTGGAGCCTGTCCGAGCCGCAGATGTTCCTCACGCAGTTGCGCGCGATCCTGCGCGCGTCCGCGTTCGGCCAGGTGAAGATCCTGATCCCGATGCTCGCGCACGCGCAGGAGATCGACCAGACGCTCGACCTGATCCGCGAGGCGAAGCGCCAGCTCGACGACGCGGGGCTCGCGTACGACCCGAACGTGCGCATCGGCGCGATGATCGAGATTCCGGCCGCGGCGATCGCGCTGCCGCTGTTCCTGAAGCGGTTCGATTTCCTGTCGATCGGCACGAACGACCTGATCCAGTACACGCTCGCGATCGACCGCGCGGACAACGCGGTCGCGCACCTGTACGACCCGCTGCATCCGGCCGTGCTGCACCTGATCAGCTATACGTTGCGCGAAGCGAAGCGCGCGGGTGTGTCCGTGTCGGTGTGCGGGGAAATGGCCGGGGACCCGGCGCTCACGCGCCTGTTGCTCGGGATGGGGCTCACCGAGTTCTCGATGCATCCGAGCCAGTTGCTCGTCGTGAAGCAGGAGATCCTGCGTGCGCACCTGAAGGCGCTCGAAAAGCCGACGGCCGACGTGCTCGCCGCATTCGAGCCGGAGGAAGTGCAGGCCGCGCTGCAGCGTCTGTCGGTTGCGGAGCCGCGTGCGGATGCGGCTGCCTGACGCACGCGCGTTGCCGCTGAAACCTTAGCGAAGTGTCACCAAGCATGCGCCGCCCGGCGCATGCCCGTCGCGCGTCAGTGTCGGCCCCCGCACACGGGGCAGTCGGCCTGGCGCGCGATTTTCATCGTCGTCCATTCCATCCGCAGCGAATCGAGCATCATCAGCCGGCCGTTGAGCGTCTTGCCGATTTCGCCGATCACGCGCAGCGCCTCGGCGGCCTGCATCGCGCCGATGATCCCGACCGTCGGCGCGAACACACCCATCGTCGCGCACGCGACTTCCTCGAACGGTTGGTCTTCCGGAAACACACACGCATAGCAGGGCGCGGCCGGGTCGCGGAAATCGAACGTGCTGATCTGCCCGTCGAAGCGCAGCGCGGCGCCCGATACGAGCGGTACGCCGTGCGCGACGCAGGCGCGGTTGATCGCATGCCGCGTCGCGAAGTTGTCGGTGCAGTCGAGCACGACGGTCGCGTGCGGCACGTGCGCGTCGAGCCACGCGTCGTCGACGCGCTCCGCGACCGCGTGCACCTTCACCTCGGGGTTCAGCTGCGCGAGCGCGTCGCGCCCCGATTCGACCTTGTGGCGGCCGACCGACGCCGTCACGTGCAGGATCTGCCGCTGCAGGTTCGTGAGATCGACCGTATCGGCGTCGACGAGCGTGATCGTGCCGACGCCCGATGCCGCGAGGTACATCGCGGCGGGCGAGCCGAGACCACCCGCGCCGACGACGATCGCATGCGCATCGAGAAAGCGCTGCTGCGCCTCGATGCCGATTTCGTCGACGAGGATGTGACGGGAGTAGCGAAGGAGTTGATCGTCGTTCATGGGGAGTCGTGGCGAGGCGGCGTCTGTGTCGTTATTTTAGGCGCGCATGAAAAACGGGCCATCGCGGTCTTCCCGCGATGGCCCGTCGGATGCCGGCCGGCGCTTACTTCGGCGCCGACGCGGGCTTCGGTGCGGAAGCCGGCTTCGCGGCGCTCGCGCCCGATGCCTTCGCAGCCGTGGCAGCCTTGGCGGCCGGGCCCTTCGTCGTGCTCTCGGCGAGCAGCGACTTCGATGCCTGGACCTGCTTGCCTTCGAGCTTGTTGAGCGCCTGCTGCATCATGAAGTCGTCGGCGCTGCCGAACTCGATCGGCTTGCGATCGCGATCCTTCTGGCGCTGCTCCGGCGTCTTCTTGTCGTTCTGCTCTTCAAGAACGCGCAGCTGATCCATCCGGCGCTGTTCGCGGTCTTCCTGTTCCTTCTTCTCGTTCGGATCCTGCGTGTTCGCGAGGTGGTTCGTGTAGTCGACCTCGCGCGTCACGAGCACGTCGTCCGGATCGCCGTCGGCGTACTGATCGACCGGCACGTCCGGCGTGATGCCCTTGTTCTGGATCGAACGGCCGCTCGGCGTGTAGTAGTACGCGGTGGTCAGGCGCAGTGCGGTGTCGGCCGTCATCGGGCGGACCGTCTGCACCGAACCCTTGCCGAACGTCGTCTTGCCCATGATCTGCGCACGCTTCGAATCCTGCAGCGCACCGGCGACGATTTCCGACGCGGACGCCGAATAGGCGTTCGTCAGCACGATCATCGGCACGGTCTTGAAGACCGGCGGCAGGTTCTTCAGCGGATCGCCGTCGAAGGACGGCAGGCGATAATTGTCGTACGTATCGCGGTAGACCTGCTTCGAATCGGCGATCTGGCCGTTGGTCGACACGACGACGGAGTCGGGCGGCAGGAACGCGCCGGCCACGCCGACCGCGCTCTGCAGCAGGCCGCCGCCGTTGTTGCGCAGGTCGAGGACGAGGCCCTTCAGGTTCGGCTGCTGGCGTGCGATATCTTGCAGCTTCTGGGCGAGATCGGGCGTCGTGCGCTCCTGGAAGCTCGTGATGCGGACATACGCATAGCCCGGATCGAGGATCTTCATCTTCACGCTCTGGACCTTGATGATCGCGCGCGTGACCGTGACCGGGAACGTGCGGTCGTCGCTCTTGCGGAAGATCGTCAGCGTGACCTTGGTGCCCGGCTCGCCGCGCATCTGCTTGACGGCCTTGTCGAGCGTCATGCCGCGCACCGGCTTGTCGTTGATGCGCGTGATCAGGTCGCCCGGACGGATGCCGGCGCGGAACGCGGGGGTATCCTCGATCGGCGAGATGACCTTGACGAGGCCGTCTTCCTGCGAGATCTCGATGCCGAGACCCGCGAAGCGGCCCTTCGTCTGCTCCTGCAGCTCGTCATAGTCGGTCTTGTCGAGGAACGACGAGTGCGGGTCGAGGCTCGACACCATGCCCTTGATCGCGGCCGTCAGCAGCTTCTTGTCGTCGACCGGTTCGACGTACTCGCGCTTGATCTGTCCGAAGACTTCCGCGAACAGGCGGAGCTGGTCGAGGGGAAGCGGCGCCGTGGCGGTCTGCTCGGCCGATGCGGAAACCTGCAGCGTGGCGAACACGCCCGTGGCGAGGCCCGCGGCAATCAGGCCGATGTTCTTCAATTTCATTCGCATAGAGATCTGGTGCGGTCGGGAAGCGCGTGGCGGTAGCGGGGATGATGTAGCGGACAAGTATAACTGTTCGTCCGATAACTCAGTGGAACGGCGCGAAAAGCGTCGAAAAGGGCCCGGAGCCGGCCCGGCGGGGCACCGCCGCGCGCTGCGGGTTCGAAAGCAGATTCGACAGCGCCGGTGCCGCGAAGGTTCGCGCGGTGCGCAGGGCAAGGGGCGGGGCCGGGCGGGCCGCACCGGACGCGCGGCCCGTCCGGCTCACCCGGCCGACGGGCGTCAGCCCGCCTTGCCCTGCTTCGCGACGGCGGCCTGCGCCTGCGCGATCGCGTCCTGGTCGCCGAGGTAATAGTGCTTGATCGGCTTCAGGTTCTCGTCGAGTTCATACACGAGCGGCACGCCGTTCGGGATGTTCAGGCCGACGATGTCGCTGTCCGAGATGCCGTCGAGGTACTTGATCAGCGCGCGCAGCGAGTTGCCGTGCGCGGCGATCAGCACCTGCTTGCCGGCGCGCACCGCCGGGGCGATCGACTCGTTCCACAGCGGCAGCACCCGCGCGACCGTGTCCTTCAGGCACTCGGTGAGCGGCAGCTGCTCGCGCGGCACCTTCGCGTAGCGCGGGTCGTTGAACGGCGCGCGTTCGTCGGTCGGCTCGAGCGCGGGCGGCGGCGTGTCGTAGCTGCGGCGCCACACGAGCACCTGGTCGTCGCCGAACTTCGCGGCCGTTTCCGCCTTGTTCAGGCCCGACAGCGCGCCGTAGTGGCGCTCGTTCAGGCGCCACGAGTGGACGACCGGCAGGTACATGAGGTCCATCTTGTCCTGCACGTGCCACAGCGTGCGGATCGCGCGCTTGAGCACCGACGTGTACGCGATGTCGAACGTGTAGCCGGCCTCCTTGAGCAATTCGCCGGCCTGGTAGGCCTCGTTGCGACCCTGTTCGGTCAGGTCGACGTCGACCCAGCCGGTGAAGCGGTTTTCCTTGTTCCACGTCGATTCGCCGTGGCGGATGAGAACGAGTTTGTACATGGATCTTGCGGTCGGTAGTGAAGGAAGCTGTGGCGCGTCGCGCAGGACCCGACCCGGGCCCGCCATCGCGCAAGACGGTTATTTTATAATGGCGGGATTGTCCTCATCCGATTTCTCTTTTTCCGGCGGAATTCCGTGACGTTCTTTACCAATTACACCAACCTGGCCCTTATCGCGATCCTGGTGGTATCCGGCGGCCTGCTGGCCTGGCCCGCGCTGCGCCGCGGCCGCGGCGGCCTGTCGGCTGCGGAGGCGACGCAGCTCATCAATCGCCGCAACGCGGTCGTGATCGACCTGCGCGCCGCGTCCGACTTCGCCGCCGGCCACCTGCCGTCGGCACGTCAGGTCGCGGCGGGCGAGATCGGCGCGAAAATTGCGCAGGTCGCGAAGAACAAGAGCACGCCGGTGCTGCTCGTCTGCCAGAACGGCCAGCAGTCGCAGAAGGCGGCGCGCGAGGTCGAGGCGGCGGGTTACGCCGAGGTGCACGTGCTCGAGGGCGGCGTGGCCGCCTGGCAGCAGGCCGGGATGCCGGTCGTCAAACAAGGAGTGGCGAAGTGAACAAGGTTTTGATGTACAGCACGCAGGTGTGTCCGTATTGCGTCCAGGCGGAGCGCCTGCTGAAGCTGCGCGGTGTCGAACAGATCGAGAAGGTGCTGATCGACCGCGATCCGGCCCGCCGCGACGAAATGATGACGCGCACGGGGCGCCGCACGGTGCCGCAGATCTATATCGGCGACACGCACGTCGGCGGTTACGACGATCTGTCGAAGCTCGACCGCGAAGGCGGGCTCGTTCCGCTTCTGCAAGCGGCCTGATTAGGGCAGAATGGCCGCCGGCCGCGCCGCGGCTTGGGCGCGCAGGATTCATCCGTGGCGGCCGGCGAGAAGCCGGGCCGCCCCGTCACCACTTTTAGGGAAACACCATGTCCGACGTCGAAAACCAACCGTTCTTCAACATCCAGCGCGTCTACCTGAAGGATATGTCGCTCGAGCAGCCGAATTCGCCGGCGATCTTCCTCGAGCAGGACATGCCGTCGGTTGAAGTCGAAGTCGACGTCAAGGCCGACCGCCTCGCGGAAAGCGTGTTCGAAGTCGTCGTGTCGGGCACCGTCACCGCGAAGGTGAAGGACAAGGTCGCGTTCCTGATCGAAGCGAAGCAGGCCGGCATTTTCGACATCCGCAACATTCCGGACGAACAGCTCGACCCGCTCGTCGGCATCGCCTGCCCGACGATCCTGTTCCCGTACCTGCGTTCGAACATCGCCGACGCGATCACGCGTGCGGGCTTCCCGCCGATCCACCTGGCGGAAATCAACTTCCAGGCGCTGTACGAACAACGCCTCGCGCAGCTTCAGCAGCAGGCCGGTGCCGCAGCAGGCGCACCGAACGGCACGACGCTGAACTGACGTTTCACTCGGAGGACCGGTGCTGGGTATGAAAGTAGCCGTTCTCGGCGCCGGTGCCTGGGGCACCGCGCTCGCGGGCCATCTGGCCGCGCGGCACGATACGCTTCTGTGGGCGCGCGATGCCGCGCTCATCGCCGGGCTGCAGGCCCGGCACGAAAATTCCCGCTATCTGGACGGCATCGCGCTGCCTGACGCGTTGCGCTACGACGCCGATCTCGGCGCCGCGCTCGCGCATGGCGCCGCGGACGACGCGCTGTGCGTGATCGCCGCGCCGGTGGCCGGGCTGCGCACGCTGTGTCACGCGATGCGCGACGCAGGCTGCGTGCCCGCGCATGTCGTCTGGGTCTGCAAGGGCTTCGAGGCCGACACGCATCTGCTGCCGCATCAGGTGATCGCGGCCGAGCTGCCCGAACAGCGCAGCAACGGCGTGCTGTCGGGGCCGAGCTTCGCCCGCGAGGTGGGGCAGTCGCTGCCCGTCGCGCTGACGGTGGCGAGCACGTCCGCCGAATGCCGCGAGCGTACGCTCGCCGCGTTCCATCACGGCGCGATGCGGATCTACACGGGCGACGATGTGGTCGGCGTCGAGGTCGGCGGCGCGGTGAAAAACGTGCTCGCGATCGCGACCGGCATCGCCGACGGCCTCGGCCTCGGGCTGAACGCGCGCGCCGCGCTGATTACGCGTGGCCTCGCCGAAATGTCGCGGCTCGGCGTCGCGCTCGGCGGCCGGGCGGAAACCTTCACGGGCCTCACGGGCCTCGGCGACCTGATCCTCACCGCCACGGGCGACCTGTCGCGCAACCGCACGGTCGGCCTGCAGCTGGCGGCCGGCCGCACGCTGAGCGATATCCTCGGCGCGCTCGGTCACGTGGCCGAAGGCGTGCGCTGCGCGCAGGCCGTGCTGGCCATCGCGCGCGCGCAGTCGATCGAAATGCCGATCACCGAAGCCGTGTGCGGCGTGCTGTTCGACGGCATCGCGCCGCGCGACGCCGTCAGCGGCCTGCTGCGGCGCGACGCGCGCGCCGAGTAACGCGGCCCGGCACCGCCCGGCGCCGTGTTCGTTTCGGGCGCGCGGTGTCAAAGCGCGCTACGCTTGAACAGTCTCCGGCGTTCCGGGAGGTTGTCATGCTGCAGATCCATTCCACCACGCTCGATGCGCAGGTCGTCGACATCACGACGCTCGATGTCGACGTGATCGTCAACGCCGCGAACGGCTCGCTGCTCGGCGGGGGCGGCGTCGACGGCGCGATCCACCGCGCGGCCGGCCCCGGCCTGCTTGCCGAATGCCGCACGCTCGGCGGCTGCGAAACAGGCGACGCCAAGCTCACGCGCGGCCACGGGCTGCCGGCGCGCTACGTGATCCATGCGGTCGGGCCCGTGTGGCACGGCGGCGGGCGCGGCGAGGCCGACCTGCTCGCGTCGTGCTACCGGCGTGCGATCGAGCTGGCCGAGGAGGTCGCGGCGACGTCGATCGCGTTCCCGGCGATCAGTTGCGGCATCTATCGCTATCCGGCTGAGGAAGCCGTCGAGATCGCGGTCGGCACCGTTGCCGAAATGCTGCCGCAGGCGCCGAACCTCGCACGTGTGGTGTTCGCGTGCTTTTCTCCCGACATCTACGACCTGTATCGCGCTCGGCTCGCACGGACGTGACGCGTCCCGCGGTGCGGGATGCACCGCGCAGGCGTCATGCGCCGCCTTCGAAACCGGCCTGGCGCCACGCCTCGAACACGACCACCGCGACCGTGTTCGACAGGTTCAGGCTGCGGTTGTCCGGCCGCATCGGCAGGCGCACGCGCTGTTCGTTCGGGAAGCGTTCGAGCAACTCGGCGGGCAGGCCGCGCGTTTCCGAGCCGAACACGAACCAGTCGCCGGGCAGGAACGCATGATCGTGGAAGCGGCCCGAGCCGCGCGTCGTGAACGCGAACATCCGCGCGGGATCGGGCGTTTCCGCCGCGACGAACGCATCCCAGTCGCGGTGCACGCGCATCTGCGCATACTCGTGATAGTCGAGGCCCGCGCGACGCATCCGCGCGTCGTCGAGCGGGAAGCCGAGCGGCTCGATCAGGTGCAGGCGCGCGCCCGTGTTGGCGCACAGGCGGATCACGTTGCCGGTGTTCGGCGGAATTTCGGGGGCGACGAGGACGACGTTGAACATGTTTCGGTCTGGCTGGGCCGGCCGGGGCGGCGCCATGTGCGCGTTCCCGGCCGGCCGGTTCGTGGCGGCCGCCGCCGTGTTCGGGCGGCTGGCCTCTCTATCTAATTAATCCCTGGCGGTGCGCAGCGCAACCAGATTCGTCACGCGCGCGGCGCCCGCCGCCTTCAGCGCGTGCGCGGCGGCCGCGAGCGTCGCGCCGGACGTCATCACGTCGTCGACGAGCGCGACGTGATGGCCGGCGACGCCACCCGCCACCGCGAATGCCGCCATCATGTTGTCGCGCCGTGCGTGCCGGTCGAGCCGCGACTGCGGCGCGGTATCGGCGACCCGTGCGAGCAGCGCTGCATCCGCACGCACGCCGAGCCGCCGCGCAAGCGGGCGTGCGATGGCCCACGCCTGGTTGTAGCCGCGCGCGACGAGCCGCCGGTGCGACAGCGGCACGGGCGCCATCAGGTCGAAGTCGCCGGCGCCGGGTGTATCGTCGATCAACCGGGCGAGCCGCACCGCGAATTCGGTGCCGAGCGCGAGTTGCCGGTGAAACTTCAGGCCGCGCGCGAGCCCGTCGAGCGGCGCGCGGTAATCCGCCAGCGCGAGCGTCGCATCGAATGGCGGCGGCGCCGCGCGGCACGCGTCGCACCGGTATGCGGCCGCGCGGCCGGCGCCGGCGCGAGTGCCGCGCAGCGGGGGCGAACGCGATGGCCCGATGCCCAGCGGCAGCGCGCAGACGTCGCAGCGCAGCCGCGCTTCATTCCAGTACGCGGCGTCGCAAGCACCGCAAATCACGGCGTGTGACATATTGCCGCACAGTGCGCAGCGATTCGGCAGCGCGACCGCGGCGACGCGCGCTGCCAGCGCGCGAACCTGCGACAAAGCGACGCGCATCGTGCGCGGGGCGGAACTGCGGATCATCGCAACACTCCTGACACCCCGCCTCAATGAAGCCCGCGAGGCGAGCGAGTATACTTCGGGCTCTTCGCCAGTGTGCCCGACATGTCCCCAGCTTCGACTTCAACCGGCCGTCCGGCCAATGACGCAAGGCGCTTGCGGCGGATCTTCGACCGCCGTGCCGCCACGTTCGATGCGGTCGCGTTCCTGCCGCGCGAGATCGCGCAGCGCATGAACGAGCGCCTCGAATACATCAAGGTGAGCCCCACGGCCGTGCTGGACGCGGGCTGCGGCCCCGGCGACGACCTGCCGGCGCTGCGCGCGCGCTTTCCGGAGGCGCCGGTATTCGGCGTCGACCTGTCCGGCGCGATGCTCGCGCGAGCAGGGCAGCGCGAAGTCGAGCAGACGAGCTGGCGCCGCTGGCTGCCGGCCTCGCTCGGCCGCGCATTGGGCCCGCGCGGCCCGCGCGTCGCGCAGGCCGATTTCGCCGCGCTGCCGTTCCCCGGCGGCGCGTTCGACCTGATCTGGTCGAATCTCGCCCTCCACTGGCATTCGCGCCCGGACGCGGTGCTGCCCGAATGGCAGCGCGTGCTGCGCGTGAACGGGCTGCTGATGTTCAGCACGCTCGGCCCTGATACCCTGCGCGAACTGCGCGCGGCCTGTGCGGACGCCGAAGCGGCGCTCGGCATGGCGCCGCCCGCCGCGCGCGTGATCGATTTCGTCGACATGCACGACCTCGGCGACATGCTCGTCGAGAGCGGCTTCGAGATTCCCGTGATGGATCAGGAAGTGCTGACCGTCACCTACAAATCCCCCGACTCCCTGCTGGCCGACGTGCGCCGCTGGGGCGCCTATCCGTTCGACCGCGAGGCGCCGCAACGCGCGACGCGGCGCTTTCGCGCGGCGCTCGGCGACGCGCTCGAGGCCCGCCGGCGCGCGGACGGCACGATTCCGCTGACGTTCGAAGTGATCTACGGCCATGCCTGGAAGGCCGTGCCGCGCACGACCGCCGAAGGGCACGGGATCGTGCGCATCGAGGACATCGGAAAGGGGCGTCCGAAGAATCGGTAAAGCGGTAAAGAGGGGTTTTGTTATGTCTGAAATTAGCGGCGCAAAGCGGGGTCGAAATGGCGCCTGAAATGGCCGGAAAGCTTGTCGCGCTTGGCTCGCGGGCCGATAGTCGCTTGCTTGTGGATGCCATTGAACCCGCCTATAATGCGTCAGCTTGTCGTCCCGGGGTCCCCGCAATACGGGGCGACGAGTCCGATGCAGGCATGCATCGCATGCCATTCGCGTGAGGCGGCGATGGAAGCAGCGAGGGTTTTGGCGGAGACGACGAACGGCGAGCCGGTCCTCGAGGACTGGCTCATGAAACGCAACTGTTCGGCGTCGCCGCGCCAGTTCGTGCTGTTTTATGCGTCGCTCGCGAGCTTCTCGCTGGTGATCGCGACATTGCTGATGTGGCGGGGGGCTTGGCTCGTCATGCCCTTCACCGGAATCGAATTGCTGGCTGTGGGTGTCGCATTTGCGATCTATGCTCGCCATGCGGTCGATTACGAGCGCATCAGGCTGTATCCGCACCGGCTCGTGATCGAGCGGATGGATGCGGAGCGGCTCACGCAGATCGAATTCAACCCGCGCTGGGTGCGGGTCGAGCCGGGTGCGACGCCACGCGATCCGATTCGGCTGGTATCGCGCGGGCAGACCGTCGTAGTCGGGCAGCATCTCGCGCAGTACAAGCGGGCGCAGTTCGCCGACGAACTGCGCGCGTCGCTCAGGCGCTGCGGCTGACGAGGCGCGGGCACCGGCGGATAGGGCCGGTAGCTTGCGACGGGGGAGGGTTTGAATGGAAATTTTGGGTAAGGATGCTATGAAAACAATCAAGCGAGCCCTCGCGGGCGTGCTGGCATGCAGCGGATTGCTCTTTGCCGGTGCCGCCCTGGCGGTCGGTGATAGCCCGGGCGGCCCCCGTGTCAACGAGATCAACTTTCAGCCGCCTGTCACGAAGATCGCCGAGGAGCTCTACGATCTCCACACGATGATGCTCATCCTGTGTACGGTGATCTTCGTCGGCGTGTTCGGCGTGATGTTCTATTCGATCTTCGCGCACCGCAAATCCAAGGGCCACAAGGCCGCCAATTTCCATGAAAGCACGACCGTCGAGATCATCTGGACGATCGTGCCGTTCGTCATCGTCGTGCTGATGGCGCTGCCGGCGACGAAGGCCGTCGTCGCGATGAAGGACACGACGAACGCCGATCTCACGATCAAGGTCACCGGCTACCAGTGGAAGTGGGGCTACGACTACGTGAAGGGCCCGGGCGAGGGCATCGGCTTCCTGTCGACGCTCAGCACCCCGCGTGACGAAGTGATGGGCAAGAAGCCGATCACCGACACCTATCTGCAGGAAGTCGACAACCCGCTCGTCGTGCCGGTCAACAAGAAGATCCGCATCATCACGACCGCGAACGACGTCGTCCACTCGTGGTACGTGCCCGCGTTCGGCGTGAAGCAGGATGCGATCCCCGGCTTCGTGCGCGACACGTGGTTCAAGGCCGACAAGGTCGGTACGTTCCGCGGTTTCTGTACCGAGCTGTGCGGCAAGGAGCACGCGTACATGCCGGTCGTGGTCGTTGTCCTGTCGGATGACGACTACGCGAAGTGGGTCACCGCGCAGAAGGCCAAGCTGGCCAGCGCCGCAGTCGATCCGAACAAGGTCTACACGATGGCTGAACTCGTCGCGCACGGCGAGGAAGTCTACAAGGCGAACTGCGCGGCCTGCCACCAGGTGAGCGGCAAGGGCCTCGGCGCCTTCCCGGCCATGGACGGCAGCCCGATCGTGAACGGCCCGATCGCCGGCCACGTCGAGCGCGTGCTGCATGGCAAGGGCGCGATGCCGTCGTGGGCGTCGCTGTCGGATCTCGACATCGCCTCGGTCGTCACGTACGAACGCAATTCGTGGGGCAACCACAAGAACGACCTGCTGCAGCCGAAGCAAGTGGCCGACGCGCGTAACGGCAAGATGCCGGAAGACGCGGCGGGCGCAGCGGCAGCGGCGCCGGCGGAAGCCGCTTCGGCACCGGCGCAGGCTGCGTCGGGCGCGGAGCAGCCGGCGGCAGCGGCATCGGCATCGGCGGCACTGTCGACGATCTACTTCGAGACGGGCAAGAGCGTGCTGCCGGCCGACGCGAAGGCGGCGATCGCCGCCGCGGCCGACTATGCGAAGGCACATCCGGACGCGAAGCTCGCGCTGTCGGGCTTTACCGACAAGACGGGCTCGGCCGACGCGAACGCCGAACTGGCGAAGCATCGCGCACAAGCCGTGCGCGACGCGCTGAAGGCAGCAGGCGTGGCGGAAGACCACATTATTCTCAAAAAGCCGGAAACGATCACGGGCGGGGCTGACGCGAAGGAAGCCCGGCGTGTCGAGATCGGCCCGGCGGCTTGACGTGTCGCTGAGTTAGTCGACGTATTCGCATTAGGAGATTCTCATGTCTAGCATCGGGCACGACGTAGCCGCGGACCACGCGCACGACGACCACGCGCACGAAATGCCGCACGGCTGGCGGCGCTGGCTGTTCGCCACCAACCACAAGGACATCGGTACGCTGTACCTGTTGTTCTCGTTCATCATGTTCCTGTCGGGCGGCGTGATGGCGCTCGCCATCCGGGCCGAGCTGTTCGAACCGGGCCTGCAGATCATGCGTCCGGAGTTCTTCAACGAACTCACGACGATGCACGGCCTGATCATGGTGTTCGGCGCGATCATGCCGGCGTTCGTCGGCTTCGCGAACTGGATGATTCCGCTGCAGATCGGCGCGTCCGACATGGCGTTCGCGCGGATGAACAACTTCAGCTTCTGGCTGCTGCCGGTCGCGGCCGTGCTGCTGGTCGGTTCGTTCTTCGCGCCGGGTGGCGCGACGGCCGCCGGCTGGACGCTCTACGCACCGCTGTCGACGCAGATGGGCCCGGGCATGGACTTCGCGATCTTCGCGGTCCACATCATGGGCGCATCGTCGATCATGGGCGGGATCAACATCGTCGTGACGATCCTGAACATGCGCGCACCGGGCATGACGCTGATGAAGATGCCGATGTTCGCCTGGACGTGGCTGATCACGGCGTACCTGCTGATCGCCGTGATGCCGGTTCTGGCAGGCGCGATCACGATGGTGCTGTTCGACCGCCACTTCGGCACGTCGTTCTTCAACGCGGCAGGCGGCGGCGACCCGGTGATGTACCAACACATCTTCTGGTTCTTCGGCCACCCCGAGGTGTACATCATGATTCTGCCGGCGTTCGGGATCGTGTCGCAGGTGATCCCGGCGTTCGCACGCAAGACGCTGTTCGGCTATAGCTCGATGGTGTACGCGACGGCTTCGATCGCGATCCTGTCGTTCATGGTCTGGGCGCACCACATGTTCGCAACGGGCATGCCGGTGACCGGCCAGCTGTTCTTCATGTACGCGACGATGCTGATCGCGGTGCCGACGGGCGTGAAGGTGTTCAACTGGCTCGCGACGATGTGGCGCGGCTCGATGACGTTCGAAACCCCGATGCTGTTCGCGATCGGCTTCCTGTTCGTGTTCACGTTCGGTGGTCTTACGGGCCTGATGCTCGCGATGGCGCCGCTCGACATCCAGTATCACGGGACCTACTTCGTGGTGGCGCACTTCCACTACGTGCTGGTGGCCGGCTCATTGTTCGCGCTGTTCTCGGGCTGGTACTACTGGGCGCCGAAGTGGACGGGCTGGATGTACAACGAGACGCGCGGCAAGATCCACTTCTGGGCGTCGATGATCTTCTTCAACCTGACGTTCTTCCCGATGCACTTCGTCGGTCTCGCAGGCATGCCGCGTCGCTACGCGGACTACCCGGCGCAGTTCACGGACTTCAACCAGGTGGCGACGATCGGCGCATTCGGCTTCGGCCTCGCGCAGGTGTACTTCCTGTTCGCGGTCGCGCTGCCGGCCTACCGTGGCGGCGGCGAGCTGGAAAAGGCGTCGGACAAGCCGTGGGATGGCGCGGAAGGCCTCGAGTGGACGGTGCCGAGCCCGGCTCCCTTCCACACGTTCGAGCAACCGCCGCACGTCGAGTAAGTTTCACAGTGCGTTCCGCCGCTGCCTGCCGCGCAGGCAGGCGCGGCGGGCGTCGAACCGAAGTTGCAGATGAACCGGAATCCACAACAAAGACGAACGCCCGAGCAGATCCGCGCGGGCAACAAGCGGCTCGGCCTCACCCTGCTCGTCATCGCCGCCGTCTTTTTTATGGGTGTCGTGATCAAGCAGTGGTGGCTGTCCACTCACTGATGCAGCAACAGACGCAGTAGCGAGGAAGTTGTCGTATGTCGAAGCCGGAAGAGGGCGCCGTCGATCGGGCGTTCAATCGTTCGATGCTGGTGAAGCTCTTCGTCGTGGCCGGGCTGATGTTCGGTTTCGGCTTCGCGCTGATCCCGATGTATCGGGCGATCTGCCAGATCACCGGCATCAACAACCTGGTGCAGCGCGATGTCAGCGAGCGCGAGGTGAAGAACTCGCAGGTCGATACCAGCCGCACGGTGTCGGTCGAGTTCGATGCGAATGCGCGCGGGCCGCTCGGTTTCAAGCCGGAGCACAACAGCCTCGACGTGCATCCGGGCGAGCTGACGACGATCGTGTACGACGTGACGAACGGGCAGGGCCGGCCGGTCGTTGCCCAGGCGATTCCGAGCTACGCGCCGAAGCAGGCGACGGAGTTCTTCAAGAAGATCGAGTGCTTTTGCTTTACGCAGCAGACGCTGGCCGCGAACGAATCGCGCAAGATGCCGGTGGTGTTCGTGATCGATCCGAAACTGCCGAAGGACGTGAAGACGATCACGCTGTCGTACACGTTCTTCGAGCTGAATACGCCGGCCACGCCGGCGCCCGCGCCGGGCAAGACCGCGGCGCAGGGCGCGGCGAAGCCGGACGCATGACGACGGAGGCGGGGCGATGACGGAGGGCAAGCGGGACGGGTCGTTCGGCCAGGCGCTGAAAGCCGTGCTGTGGTCGTTCTTCGGGGTGCGCAAGCGGCGCGACCTGGAGGCCGACGCGACGCAGCTGAATCCGCTGCACGTGCTGATCGTCGCGTTGCTGGCGGCCGGTGTGTTCATCGGCGTGCTGATCCTGATCGTGCGTGCCGTCGTGGGCTGAAGCCCGCGGCCACGAAATAAGAATGCAGTGCGCGGCGCCACGGCGCCGCGTGCAGGAAGGAGCGGTGGTGGTCACGCCGCGCAAGAAATAAAGCCGGAGCGGTTTCCGGTACACAAATTGGACTGAAGTGGAGAATCAAGCATGAGCGGTCAAAACCAGACCCCGTACTATTTCGTGCCGCATCCGTCGCAGCATCCGATCAGCGCGGCCATCGGCCTGCTGGTCATGCTCGGATCGACAGCGCTGTGGATCAACGGTCACGACTGGGCGCCGTTTACGGCGCTGCTCGGCCTGCTTTGGTTGCTCTTCACGCTGTATCACTGGTTCGGTGACGCGATCGCCGAATCGGAAGGCGGTCATTACGGCAAGAACGTCGACAAGTCGTACCGCTGGAGCATGAGCTGGTTCATCTTCTCGGAAGTCATGTTCTTCGGCGCATTCTTCGGCGCGCTGTTCTATGCACGTGAAATCGCGCTGCACCAGCTCGGCAGCCTCGACTACAAGCTGATCTGGCCGGACTTCTCCGCCGTGTGGCCGAACGAAGGCCCCGCCGCGCTCGCCGGTCACTTCAAGACGATGGGCCCGTGGCCGATCCCGACGCTGAACACCGCATTCCTGCTGTCGTCGGGCGTGACGCTGACGATCTCGCACCACGCGCTGCGTGACGACTACCGCAAGAAGGCGATCGCCTGGCTGGCCGCGACGCTCGCGCTCGGTATCTGCTTCCTGTTCCTGCAGGGCTTCGAGTACTACCACGCGTACAACGAACTGAACCTGACGCTGAACTCGGGCGTGTACGGTTCGACGTTCTTCCTGCTGACGGGCTTCCACGGCTTCCACGTGTTCCTCGGCGGCACGATGCTGGCGGTGGTGCTGGTGCGGATGATCCGCGGCCACTTCAAGCCCGATCACCACTTCGCATTCGAAGGCGCCGCGTGGTACTGGCACTTCGTCGACGTCGTCTGGCTCGGCCTGTACGTCGTCGTCTACTGGCTGTAAATGGAACAACGGCCCGCGCAGCAATGCGCGGGCCGTTTTCATTGGGTCGGCCGGGCAGCGTGACTGCCGGCCTTCACCACCCGGGCGCCGCCGCGACTCAGTCAGGCGGCGCTTTTGCTTGGTGCCGCGGCTGTGCGGCGAAATGTCACAGCGGCCGCGGCGGCAATTCGATCAACGCCCGATCGGCAGGCCGGTCGAATGGATCCAGCCCATCCAGTTCGCGATCAGGATGAGCAGGAACAGCGACACCGACAGCCCGACGCGGGTGGCGAGCGACCAGACCATGCGTTTCGTGTGGCCGCGGTCGTGCATCATGAAGTAGAGCGCCGAGCCCATGCTGGCAATGATGAGGACGAAGGCGATGGGAACGAGTATGTGCATGACACGAACCGGACGACGGCAATTCGAAAGGAAGAGGATAATTATCGCACTTCGCTTGTCAGCAGGTGCCGGGCGGGCCGCATGATGAAGATACGCTGGCTGCCCGCGCTGCTGATCCTCGTCGTCGTCGCGGTCACGATCCGTCTCGGTTTCTGGCAGCGCGACCGCGCGCACCAGAAGGAAGCGCTGCAGGCGAGCATCGCGCGCTACGAGCAGGCGGTGCCCGTCGATATCGGCGCGCAGCCGGTCCCGCTCGCGTCGATCGAGTTTCATCGCGTGCGGGCAAAAGGCCGTTTCATGCCCGAGCAGGCCGTGTTCCTCGACAATCGGCCGTATAACGACCAGCCGGGTTTTTACGTCGTGATGCCGTTTAAACTCACGGGCGGCGGCGTCGTGCTCGTGAATCGCGGCTGGCTGCCGCGCAATATCGCCGATCGCACGGCGATCGAGCCGTTCGCGACGCCCGCGGGCGACGTCGAGATCGTGGGCATCGCGCGCGCCGACGCGTCGCGGGCATTCGAGCTCGGCGAAGGCGGGTCGGCTGCGCACCAGAAGATCCGGCAGAACCTGGACGTCGCCGCGTATGCGAAGGAAACAGGGCTGCCGCTGCAGCCGTTCGTGATCCAGCAGACGAGCGACGACGGCGACAAGCTCGTGCGCGACTGGCCGGCGGCGACGACCGGCGTCGAGCGCAATTACGGTTACATGTTTCAGTGGTGGGCGATGGCGGCGGCCGCGCTCGGCTTCGGCCTGTACGCCGCGCGGCGTGCGGCGAAGAAGTCGGCCGGCGCGTGAGCGCCATGCCAGGACGCGGCGCCGGCGCCGCGGGTTCGTTTCGAGAGGTCTGATTTGTCCATGCAATCTCCCCGTCAGGGTTCGGCCGCTGCGCCGATGTCGCCGGCGGCCCGCAAGCGCGGCCGCTGGATGCTCGTGCTGCTGGGTCTCGTGTGCGCCGCACCGATGATCGCGTCGTACTTCACCTATTACGTGATCAAGCCGAAGGGCGGCTCGACCAACTACGGCACGCTGATCGAGCCGCAGCGTCCGATCCCCGCGGATCTGCAGGTGACCGACGAAACCGGCAAGACCGTGCCGCTGTCGTCGCTGCGCGGCGTGTGGCTGTTCGTGATGACCGACAGCAGTGCGTGCGACGAGGCCTGCGCGAAGAAGCTCTATTTCATGCGCCAGATCCGCGTCACGCAGGCGGGCGAGCGGCACCGGCTCACGATGGTGTGGCTGCGCAGCGATGCGGGCGCGACGCCGCAGAATGTGCTGGATGCGTACCCGGACACGCGCCGTCTCGTCGCCGACCCGGCCGCGGTGGCCGCGTGGCTGCCGGCCGACGCGGGCACGAAGGATAGCGACCACATCTACATGGTCGACCCGAACGGCAACCTGATGATGCGCTTCCCGAAGGATCCGAACCCCAGCAAGATCAAGTCGGACGTGACGAAGCTGCTGAAGTGGTCGAGCATCGGCTAAGGCAAGACGAGAGGCATTGAACCGATGGCGTATCTACTGCAACTCGGCCTGATCGGCTTCTGCATCGCGCTGCTGCCGCTGTCGTACGTGTGGGTGAAGGCCGACGACAACAAGTTTCGCAAGCTGGTGTGGATCACCACCTTCCTGACGCTCGACCTGGTGATGTTCGGCGGCTTCACGCGGCTGACCGATTCGGGGCTCGGCTGCCCGGACTGGCCCGGCTGCTACGGCACGTCGTCGCCGTTCATCGCGCACGCCGCGATCACGGCCGCGCACCAGGCGATGCCGACGGGCCCCGTCAGCATGTCGAAGGCGTGGATCGAGATGATCCACCGCTATTTCGCGATGGCGATCGGCGTGCTGATCATCGCGCAGGTCGTGATCGCATGGTCCGCGCGGCTGCGCCGCCGCCCGCTGCACGTGTCGCCGTGGTGGCCGACGAGCCTGCTGCTGCTGATCCTCGTGCAGGGCGCGTTCGGCGCGTGGACGGTCACGATGAAGCTGCAGCCGGTGATCGTCACGATCCACCTGCTGCTCGGCCTCACGCTGCTCGGCACGCTCGGCTGGCTCGCGGCGCGGCAGACGCCGCTGCCGTCGCATGACCCCGAAGCCGGCCGCTATCGCGCGGCCGCGCTCGCGGCGCTCGTGCTGCTGGTCGTGCAGATCGCGCTTGGCGGCTGGGTGAGCACCAACTACGCGGTGCTCGCGTGCACCGACTTCCCGACCTGCAACGGCCAGTGGATCCCGCCGATGGACTTCCAGCACGGCTTCCACCTGTGGCGCGCGCTCGGGATGACGAAGGACGGCGAGGCGATCACGCAGGATGCGCTGGTCGCGATCCACTGGACGCACCGCACGTTCGCGTTCGTGGTGGTCGCGTACCTGGTCGCGTTCGCGCTGAAGATGCGCCGCTTCGAATCGCTGCGGCGGCCCGCGAACGGCGTGCTGCTGGTCGTCCTGCTGCAGTTCGTGACGGGCCTGACCAACATCGTGCTGCAGTGGCCGCTGCCGGTCGCCGTCGCGCACAACGGCGGGGCCGCGATCCTGCTGCTGCTCGTCGTCATGTTAAACTTTCGCATCCTTTCAAGCCGCCCCGGCCGTGTCGCGCAGCCTGTGCGCGACGCCGCCCCGGCGTGACCGCCCCCATGCAAAGCACCCTCTCCCAATCGCCCGGTAGCCGGTTTTCGCAATACATGGCGCTGACGAAGCCGCGTGTCACGCAGCTCGCCGTGTTCTGCGCGGTGATCGGCATGTTCCTCGCGACGCCGGGCATGGTGCCGTGGCATGTGCTGATCGGCGGTACGGTCGGCATCTGGCTGCTGGCCGGCGCCGCGTTCGCGATCAACTGCCTCGTCGAACAGAAGATCGACGCGATGATGCGCCGCACCGCGTGGCGCCCGTCCGCGCGCGGCGAGATCACGACCCCGCAGATCCTGCTCTTCTCGGCCGTGCTCGGCAGCGTCGGCGCATGGACGCTCTATACGTTCACGAACCCGCTGACGATGTGGCTGACGATCGCCACGTTCGTCGGCTACGCCGTGATCTACACGCTGCTGCTCAAGCCGATGACGCCGCAGAACATCGTGATCGGCGGCGCGTCGGGCGCGATGCCGCCGGCGCTCGGCTGGGCCGCGGTCACCGGCGCGGTGCCGGGCGATGCGTGGATCCTCGTGCTGATCATCTTCGTGTGGACGCCGCCGCATTTCTGGGTGCTCGCGCTGTATCGCCGCAAGGATTACGAGAACGCGGGGCTGCCGATGCTGCCGGTCACGCACGGCGAGAAATTCACGCGGCTGCACATCCTGCTGTACACGGTGATCCTGTTCGCGGTCACGCTGATGCCGTTCATCTCCGGGATGAGCGGAGCCGTCTACCTGACGAGCGCGGTGCTGCTCGGCGCGGTGTTCCTCGCGTATGCGTGGAAGATTCATCGCGACTACTCGGACGAACTCGCCCGCAAGGCCTTCCGCTACTCGATCGTCTACCTGTCGCTGCTGTTCGCCGCGCTGCTCGTCGATCACTATGCACGCCCGCTGCTCGGCGTGTAACCGCACGGTTTGAACGCAATGCTCCCATCACGTTTCGGGCGCCGCGCGCGCCAAGGCTGGATGCTCGCATGCGCATTCACGGCAGCGCTGCTGCTCGCCGGATGCGACAACGCGCCGAAATTCCAGAATCTCGACATCACCGGCAACACGCAGTTCGGCAGCGACTTCTCGCTGCCCGATACGGCCGGCAAGGTGCGCACGCTCGCCGACTTCAAGGGCCGTGCGGTCGTGATGTTCTTCGGCTATACGCACTGCCCGGACGTGTGCCCGACGACGATGGCCGAGCTGTCCGAAGCGCTGAAGCAGCTCGGGCCCGATGCCGCGAAGCGCGTGCAGGTGCTGTTCGTCACCGTCGACCCGGAGCGTGACACGCCGGCGCTGCTCGGCCAGTACGTGCCTGCGTTCGATCCGTCGTTCATCGGCCTGCGGCCGGCCGACGAAGCGGCGCTGAAGAAGGTCACGAAGGATTTCCGCGTGTACTACGCGAAGGTGCCCGGCAAGACGCCCGGCAGCTACACGATGGATCACACGGCCGCGAGCTACGTGTTCGACCGCGACGGCAAGCTGCGCCTGTTCGTGCGCGACGGCCAGGGCCCCGGCCCGTGGGTCCACGACCTGAAGCTGCTGGTCGACTGACCGGTAGCCGCCGGGCGCCCCGGCCCGGCGATCACGTGACGGCCGCCTCGCGCCGTCACGTTTTCCCTCTCTCTTCGTTGTTTGCATGCGCCGCCCGCCGGGCGGCGTAGCGGCCTGCGCGCGTATCGCGTGGATGTCGCGCGGATGTCGCGCGGATGTCGCGTTACGGCAGCGCGGGCACGTTGAAGCCGGATGCGGCACGCGTGATCCGGAATTCCGTCACGCGATACGTGGCGAGTCCCTCGATGACGAACGGATCGGTCTTCAGGATCGCGTCCAGCTCGTCGCGATCGATGCGGGCCGCGAGGATCACGCCGCCTTCGCGCGGCACCTTCGGCCCCGCTGCGATGAAGATGCCCTTGTCGAACTGCGGCTGCAGGAATGCGCGATGGCGTTCGAGCGCGTCGTCGATGTGCTCGAGCGATGCGGTGTAGTGGATGTCGATGACGTACATGGGTGGCCCTCGGAATGGCGCCGGCTCTTCGTGTGCCGGCTAGCCGGTCTTTTTAGCACAGCGGATGCGGACTGTCGCGCCGGCGGTCGCGGTGCGCGGGCGGCATGTCGATCGCGGGTTCGCGGCGCCGGCCGTATTCAAGTTGTAAGCCTCGGTGCCGTAAATGAATGGGCAAGCGTTTGCGCGCGGCAGGCCGTTCGCGCGCAGCGTGCGCATCGACATCGACAGAGGCACGCAGATGAGCAGAATGAGTTTGAACCGCAAGCTGTGGCTCGCGCTTGCGCTGGTATGGATCGGTCTCCTGGGCGTCGGCGCATGGAGCGCATACGAGACGCGCGCGACGATGCTCGCCGAACGCAAGGCAGGCATCGCGAATCTCGTCGATTCGGCGGCCGGCATCGTGAAGGCGTATCACGCACTCGCGCAGAGCGGCACGCTGCCCGAGGCCGACGCGAAGCGCGACGCACTCGCGAGCCTGGCCGCGATGCGCTACGGCGATTCGGGCTACGTGTTCGTGATGGATTCGAAGCCGGTCGTGCTGATGCATCCGACGCTGCCGAAGCTGGTCGGCACGCAGGTCGGCGACTATCTCGATCCGGACGGCAAGCCGCTGTTCGTCACGATCCTGAACGCCGCGAAGGAAACCGGCAGCGGCTTCGCCGAGTATCGCGGGCGCCTGCCGCACAGCGAGACCGCCGTGCCGAAGATCAGCTACGTCACGCGCTTCACGCCGTGGGACTGGAACATCTCGAGCGGTGTCTTCCTGAAGGACATCGACACCCTCTACTACCGGACGCTGCTCGGCCACCTCGCGGTCGTGTTCGTGATCGGCTTTGTGATCAGCGTGGCGATGCTGGTGATCATCCGCAACGTGCGCAGCAGCCTCGGCGGCGAGCCTGACGAAGCGGCCGCGCTCGCGACGCGCATCGCGCAGGGCGATCTGACGCAGCCGGTGCCCGTGCGGGCGGGCGACCGCACGAGCATGATGGCCGCGATGCACGACATGCAGGCACGGCTGCAGGCGACGATCGGCGGGATTCGCCAGTCGGCCGGATCGATCGCGTCGGCGAGCCGCCAGATCTCGGCGGGCAACGACGACCTGTCGCAGCGCACCGAGGAGCAGGCCGCATCGCTGGAAGAAACTGCCGCGAGCATGGAGCAGCTGACCGCGACCGTGAAGCAGAACGCCGACAACGCGCGGCAGGCGAGCGGGCTCGCGAACAGCGCATCGGAGATCGCGCGCACCGGGAGCGACGTCGTGAACCGCGTGATCGGCACGATGGGCGAGATCGACGACAGCTCGCGCAAGATCGCCGACATCATCGGCGTGATCGAGGGCATCGCATTCCAGACCAACATCCTCGCGCTGAACGCGGCGGTCGAAGCCGCGCGTGCCGGCGAGCAGGGCCGCGGCTTCGCGGTGGTCGCGGGCGAAGTGCGTTCGCTCGCGCAGCGCAGCGCGACGGCGTCGAAGGAGATCCGCGAGCTGATCGTCGACTCGGTCGAGCGCGTACGCAATGGGTCGACGCTGGTCGGCCAGGCCGGCACGACGATGGGCGAGATCCTGCAGGCCGTCGCACGCGTGACCGACATCATGGGCGAGATCGCGGCGGCATCCGAGGAGCAGGCGAGCGGCATCACGCAGGTCGGGCGCGCGGTCACGCAGATGGACCAGGTGACGCAGCAGAACGCGGCGCTCGTCGAGGAGGCCGCCGCGGCGGCCGCGTCGCTGCAGGAACAGGCCGCGCGGCTGCGCGATGCGGTCGGCGCGTTCAGGGTCGGCGGGCAGGTGGGGGAGCCGGTATTCGAGACGAAGGCGGCCGATCGGGCAGCGGTGGCGTGACGCACGTCGGCTGACGCGCGACTCGCATGAACGCAACTAACGGCCGAGTCGCGCTACCCCCGCCAGCACCGCTGCGGTGCATACCCATATGAGCGGGATGTATTTCACTTCCCGCCGATCCTGTGACACCATTTGCCCCTTCCTGCGAGTCGGGGCATACCCGTATCGCGCCCCATTTTTCAGTCATCCAGTAAGCAAGAAAGCGAGAAACAGATGAAGCGCCGCAGTCTCCTGAAGGTATTTTCCGTGCTGGCCACCGGTGCAGCACTGACGCTGTCGGCAGGCGCGCACGCCGAAGACAAGGTGATCAAGGTCGGCACGGTCGCCGGCCCGGATTCGGAAGTGTGGCAGCTCGTGCAGAAGGTCGCGAAGGAGAAGGAAGGCCTGAACGTGAAGGTCATCGAGTTCAACGACTACGTGCAGCCGAACGCGGCGCTCGACTCGGGCGACCTCGACGCGAACAGCTTCCAGCACCAGCCCTACCTCGACAGCCAGGTGAAGCAGCGCGGCTACAAGCTGGTCAGCGCGGGCCTGACCTACATCTCGCCGATGGGCGTGTACTCGAAGAAGTTCAAGGCGCTGAAGGACCTGCCGCAAGGCGCGAAGGTCGCGGTGCCGAACGATCCGTCGAACGAGAACCGCGCGCTGCTGCTGCTGCAGACGCAAGGCCTGATCAAGCTGAAGGCGGGCGCCGGCACGGGCGGCAACAACGCGACGGTGCTCGACATCGCCGACAACCCGAAGAAGCTGAAGATCTCCGAACTCGACGCCGCGCAACTGCCGCGCGTGCTGTCGGACGTCGACGCAGCCGTGGTCAACACGAACTACGCGCTCGCCGCGAACCTGCAGCCGACCAAGGACGCGATCGCGCTCGAATCGCTGACGAGCCCGTATGCGAACCTGATCGCCGTGCGCGCGAAGGACAAGGACCAGCCGTGGGTGAAGAAGCTGGTCAAGGCATACCAGTCGCCGGAAGTGCGGGAATTCATCAAGAAGCAGTTCAAGGGCTCGATGGTCGCGTCGTTCTGAACGCCGCCCACCCGCCTGACCGCTGAACGAAAAGGGCCTGCATCGCGCAGGCCCTTTTTCATTGGCGCGGCTGATCGACGACGGCCGCACGGTGTGGCGCGTTCAACGCCGGCTCACATCTCGCCGCGCCGCGAGCAGATCGACATGATCTGCTGGATCGCATAGTTGTCGCGCACGCCCGGCAGCGACTGCACGACGCACTCGTGAAAACGCCGCTCGCGCGGCAGCAGCATCGCGTTGTTGCGATACAGCGCGTCGCACGAGCGCTGGATCAGTTGCGCCGCCGCGCCGTTGCGGCTTTCGCGCAGCGCATTGAGCATGCAGTCGTCGTATTGCGCACTGCCGTCGGTCAGTGCGAATGCCACACCCGGCAGCGCCAGCGCGACGGCCGCGAATGCGATGACTCGGATCCCCCGTTTCATGTGCCCTCCGATGGCGTGGACTGGGTCGGCCGACAGCATAACGTAAAGCCGCGAGCGCGGCTGACGCGTTGCGCCGAGGCCGGCCGGAACCGCCGCCGGCCGGGCTTCGCGCGCGTTCGCGGGCTTCGACGGGCGCGGCGATCCGGGGCATGCCGCGAAAGCGCGGAGTCAGGCGGTGGTCTGCGGAAATGGTATCCTCGTGCGTTCGCCGCTGCACGCTTTCCCGGAGCGTGCGCGGGCCGTTCGCCAGCGCGTCGTACGCTTGGCGGCGCCCGCCTGACGGCGGCGGGAATCCATCATCCAGAACCGACACAATACGGGGGAGACACACCCATGAAGCGTTTCAAGACTTTCGCGATCCGTTCGATCACGGCCGGCGTCGCCGCACTCGCGCTGGCCGGTGCCGCGCACGCCCAGACCGTCAAGGTGCTGTCGATCGTCGATCACCCGGCGCTCGATGCGATCCGCGACGGCGTGCGCGCCGAACTGAAGGCGGAAGGCTACGGCGACGACAAGCTCAAGTGGGAATACCAGAGCGCGCAGGGCAACACGGGCACGGCCGCACAGATCGCGCGCAAGTTCGTCGGCGACCAGCCCGACGTGATCGTCGCGATCGCGACGCCGGCCGCGCAGGCGGTGGTGGCCTCGACGAAGAGCGTGCCGGTCGTCTATTCGGGCGTGACCGATCCGGTCGCCGCGCAGCTCGTGAAGGGCTGGGGCCCGTCGGGTACCAACGTGACGGGCGTATCCGACAAGCTGCCGCTCGATCGCCAGGTCGCGCTGATCAAGCGCGTCGTGCCGAATGCGAAGACGGTCGGCATGGTCTACAACCCGGGCGAGGCGAACTCGGTCGTCGTCGTGAAGGAACTCAAGGAGATCCTCGCGAAGCAGGGGATGACGCTGAAGGAAGCGGCCGCGCCGCGTACCGTCGACATCGGCCCGGCCGCGAAGAGCCTGATCGGCAAGGTCGACGTGATCTACACGAACACCGACAACAACGTCGTGTCCGCGTACGAAGCGCTCGTGAAGGTCGCGAACGAAGCGAAGATTCCGCTCGTCGCCGGCGACACCGACAGCGTGAAGCGCGGCGGCATCGCGGCGCTCGGCATCAACTATGGCGACCTCGGCCGCCAGACGGGCAAGGTCGTCGCGCGCATCCTGAAGGGCGAGAAGCCGGGCGTGATCGCGTCGGAAACGAGCAGCAACCTCGAGTTGTTCGCGAACACGGGCGCGGCCGCGAAGCAGGGCGTGACGCTGTCGCCGGATCTGCTCAAGGACGCGAAGACGGTCATCAAGTAAGCCTCGGCCCGACCGCCGCGCTTGCGGGCCCGATCCGGGCCTGAACGACCCCGCCGGACGGGCGGCTCCCACCCGGGGCCGCCCGTTCGCTTCGCCCGGCCGCACACGTCCGGCCGGGAAGCAACAGGATTTCCCCATCATGTCTCTGTTCTCGTTTCTGGGCGCCCTGGAGATCGGCCTGATCTTCAGCCTCGTCGCCCTCGGGGTGCTGATCTCGTTTCGCATCCTCAACTTCCCCGACCTCACCGTCGACGGCAGTTTTCCGCTCGGCGGCGCCGTCGCCGCGACGCTGATCTCGGCCGGCTACGACCCGTTCAGCTCGACCTGCATCGCGATCGTCGCGGGCGCGGTGGCCGGCTTCATCACCGGCTGGCTCAACGTGCGCCTGAAGATCATGGACCTGCTCGCCAGTATCCTGATGATGATCGCGCTCTATTCGGTGAACCTGCGGATCATGGGCCGGCCGAACGTGCCGCTCATCACCGAGCCGACCATTTTCACCGTGCTGCAGCCCGACTGGATGCCCGACTACGTGCTGCGCCCGGCACTGCTCGCGATCGTCGTCGTGGTCGCGAAGCTCGGCCTCGACTGGTTCTTCTCGTCGCAGCTCGGCCTCGCGATGCGCGCGACCGGCGCGAACCCGCGGATGGCGCGCGCGCAAGGCATCGCGACCGGCCGTGCGACGCTCGCCGGGATGGCGCTGTCGAACGCGCTCGTCGCGCTCGCGGGCGCCCTGTTCGCGCAGACGCAGGGCGGCGCGGATATCTCGATGGGGATCGGCACGATCGTGATCGGGCTGGCCGCCGTGATCATCGGCGAGACGCTGCTGCCGGCGCGCCGGCTCGTGCTGACGACGCTCGCCGTCGTGCTCGGCGCGATCGTCTACCGCTTCTTCATCGCACTCGCGCTCAACAGCGAATTCATCGGGCTGAAGGCGCAGGATCTGAACCTCGTGACGGCCGCGCTCGTCACGATCGCGCTGGTGCTGCCGGCGACGCGCAAGAAGCTGTTCGCGCGCAAGAACGGAGGCGCCTGACATGCTGTCCGCACAAGACCTGAAACTCACGTTCAATCCCGGCACGCCGATCGAGACGCGCGCGCTGCGCGGGCTGTCGCTCGAGATTCCCGACGGCCAGTTCGTCGCGGTGATCGGCTCGAACGGCGCCGGCAAGTCGACCTTCCTCAATGCGGTCAGCGGCGACCAGGCCGTCGATGCGGGACGCATCTCGATCGACGGCACGGACGTCACGCGCAAGGCCGCGTGGGATCGCGCGCACCTCGTCGCGCGCGTGTTCCAGGATCCGATGGCCGGCACCTGCGAGGCGCTGACGATCGAGGAGAACATGGCGCTCGCGATGGCGCGCGGTGCGCGGCGCGGCTTCCGGGCCGCGCTCGACCGGCCGTCGCGCGAGCTGTTCCGCGACAAGCTGCGGCTCCTGAACCTCGGCCTCGAGAACCGGCTGACCGACCGGATCGGGCTGCTGTCGGGCGGCCAGCGGCAGGCGGTGAGCCTGTTGATGGCGTCGCTGCGGCCGTCGCGGATCCTGCTGCTCGACGAGCACACGGCCGCGCTCGACCCGAAGACGGCCGCGTTCGTGCTGGAGCTGACCGCGCGCATCGTCGCCGAGAGCAAGCTGACGACGATGATGGTCACGCACAGCATGCGGCAGGCGCTCGACTACGGCGACCGCACGGTGATGCTGCACCAGGGGCAGGTCGTGCTCGACGTGTCGGGCGACGCGCGCAAGGGGCTCGACGTGCCGGACCTGCTGCAGATGTTCGAGAAGGTGCGTCACGAGCAGCTCGACGACGACGCGTTGCTGCTCGGCTGACGGGCGGCAGGCGGGCCGGTGCGGTGCGGGGTGCCGCATCGTGCCGGTTTGCCCGCGGGGTTTCGCGGGTTGGCGTGCGGGCCCGGCCGGGCGATTCGGGCCGGATGGCGGTCGCGCGCGTTCGTGCGACACGATCCGGCCACGCCCGCTCCGGCGCGGCGTAACATGACGGCCGCGCGGGCTTTCCCGTCGCTTTTCTTCTGACGAAAACCGGTTTTGCACCGGTGCTGTGCGACGCGAGCGCATTGCCATATACTGTATATCCATACAGTTGTGGGTGGCATCATGCTCGCATCCTCCATTTCTCCCGAATCCCTTCATCCATCGCTGTGGCGCGGCTCGCAGCTCGCGCGCGGCGGTCCGCGCACGATCGAGACCGGCTTCGCGCCGCTGTCGGCCGAGCTGCCGGGCGGCGGCTGGCCGGTCGGCGGGCTCGTCGAACTGCTGGCCG
>NZ_VWWH01000081.1:0-34187 GCF_011753045.1 Burkholderia sp. Ap-955 | reverse complement strand
CCAGGCGGCGGCCCCGCTCGGACAGCGCCGGGTTCGCTTCGCCGCGCCCTGCGGTAACGGACAGCGGCGCCGTGGCGGCGGGCGGCGCCAGATCTTCCGGCAACACGTCCGGCACGTAGATGCCGGAGCCGCGCTGCCCGCGCGCATAGCCTTCCGCGATGAGCCTGTCGTATGCCAGTACGACGGTCTGCCTCGATACGCCCAGTTCGGCCGCGAACGATCGCGTCGATGGCAGACGCGCGCCGGGACGCAGGTGACCGCGCAGCACCGCCTCGCGCAGGTGACGGGCGATCTGTTCCTGAATCGACAGCGCCGCTGCGGGATCGACGGCGAAAGCGCCCCAGACGGGCGGTGTGGCGCGTTTGCTCATGACCTGAAAGTGGACTGATTCAGTTTCCGAAAGTGGGCTTAGATGATAGTGCCACCTGTTGCTATCGTGCAAACCATGTCATTCCTTTACCGATTACGCGCATGATTATTGAAGCGTCTTCCCTGCGCCGCGGCCTTGCGCTCGCGTCGCTCTATACAGGCGTATTCCTGCCGCCGCTGGATTACTTCATCGTCAATCTAGCGCTGCCTGCGATTCACGTCGGCCTGAAAGCCAGCGACGCGCAGATCCAGCTCACGGTCTCCGCATACGCGCTCGCATATGCCGTCGCCTTGATCACCGGCGGGCGCCTCGGCGATCTGTACGGACGCCGGCGAATCTTCATGATCGGCATGGCAGCCTTCGTCGTTGCATCGGCGCTGTGCGGCATGGCGATGAGCGGCGAGGTGCTGGTCGCGAGTCGCGTTGTGCAGGGCATCAGCGCGGCGCTGATCACGCCGCAGGTGCTCGCGTCGATCCGCACCGTCTTTCCTGCGCAGATGCAGGCGCGCCTGATGGGCCTCTACGGGTTCGTGTTCGGGCTCGCGTCGGTGGCAGGGCAAATCGGCGGCGGCGCACTGATCGATCTGCATCCCTGGGGACTCGACTGGCGCGTGGTATTTCTCGTGAACGTGCCGATCGGCATGCTCGCGCTCGTGGGAACCTGGCGGTATCTGCCCGAGAGTCGCGCGGAGCGTGGCGCGCGCATCGACGTCCCGGGCATGGTCGCGTTGACAATTGCGCTGATGCTGCTGATCTATCCGCTGACCGTCGGCCGCGAGCTGCACTGGCCCGCATGGACGTTCTGGAGTCTCGGCCTGTGCATACCGGCGTTCGTTGCGTTCATCCGGATCGAGCGCCGGATTGCGCGGCAGGCGCGCGATCCGCTCGTCGATGTGGCGGTGTTGAGCCAGCCGGTCGTGGCAATCGGCTTGCTGCTCGCGTTCCTCTTCTACAGCATCGCCGCGTTCTTTCTCACCTATGGCATCTACCTGCAGGAGGGGCTCGGCTGGACCCCGCTGCAATCGGGCCTCGGCCTCGCTCCCTACGGTGCGGGCTATCTGCTCGGGCCCCTCGCGACGCCATGGCTCGCCCGCCGCATCGGAGAGGGCCTGATGCCGCTCGGGTTCGGCTGCCTCGCCGGCGGCTTCGCACTCTGCGCATCGCAACTGGGCCACGGCGCGCCGGAGCTGGCGTTTTACATCGGTCTCCTGATTGCGGGAACGGGACAGGGGTTGGCGCTGCCATCGCTGCAGCGGATCGTGCTCGCGGACGTCGACGCGCGGCATGCCGGCATGACCGCCGGCGCGATCGTCGCGATGCTCTACATCGGCGCCGCGTTCGCCGCGGCCTGTATCGGCAGCGCGTTCTTCGGCGCGCTGGGCGCCGGCAGCGGCGCGGCAGCCCACGCGCATGCGATGCGCATCGGTCTCGAATGGATGCTGGTGCCGCTTGTCGCGGGGTTCCTGGTCAGCGTCTGGATGGTGTGGCGTCGCGAGCGGGCGACGAGAATCGCGAGGAGTGTCTGACGCGATGCGGCCACTGTCGGCCGTTCGACCTGGAGGTCCGAATCGTTGACAATCGAGGGCGTCGCCGCCAGGCTTCACCATGTTTAACGAAAAATATATGAACCATCGCTTACTGATCCAGTGCGCTGTACTTTTCCTGCCTCTCGTTTTTGGAAAGCCCGCATGGGCGGCGCCTCTTACCGAAAGCAATCAAATTGTGATCGCCGTGGATTATGGCAGCCTCGATTTGACGCGACTGCACCAACTGGAAGACGAGCTGGACTTGGTGGCAAGGGAAACGAAGTCAGGCGAGCTTGATGGTGATGAAGTGACGGTCGATGGTAGCAAGGCGTCCATCTATATGAAGAGCGCCGACACGGAGAAGTTAATCGATGCTATCCGCCCCGTGCTAAAGGCTCACGATTTTTCGCGTAACGCTCACATTAGCGTGGGGAGCTAAAAGGGCGCCGCCGGTCAAGATTCGCTTCTAACGACAATACGAATGTCCGCTTTCGCTTTCGGCGACTGTCTCTTCAGGGTCGGCTGCAGACATCCGGGCGCAACGAAATGCCCCCTACTTTGGCGCCGCAGTGGACCAATTGCACGAACTCCGACGCCCCGCCCCCGTTCCGGCATCGGTGGCGCGACTGGACGTAAGTCGCTGATTCTCTGCATACTCTGGCGCCCTACGGCACCGGCAGCTCGAGCCGCACACACCGGCCATCGTCGACCATGATGCCGAGCCACGGCGATGCCGCTACCCCGCCTCCGGTCGCCGCGCGATCCGTGCACGGGTGGCAGGCGACGCAAGACAGGTGGCCACCGCTTCGTAGCCGGGTGCGCCGGGGTACGGTGCGACGCGGGCCGGCGGGCTATGGTTTGCGGGACACAGAATGATCGCTTCGTCGGGTCCGACGGCCGACAGGTCCAGCATCGCCGACGAGCGGGTCAGCATGAACAGCGGCCGCATGCCGTCGGCTCTGGCACGCTGGCGAAGGCACGCAATCAGCGCCGCCTGCGTCGGCTGGTCGAGATCCTGTTCGATCATGTCCACGACCCGGGCGCCGGCGCCGTCCGCCTCGAGGCCTACGAGCAGCACGGTCAGCGCCGGAGACGGCGTGGCGCCTTCGTCGGCGAGCCATGCAGACGTGCGTTCGACGCGCGCCTTCAGCGCCGGATCGGCCTGCAACGCGGCGAAGGCAACCGCGCCACCGTCTTCCAGCCGGTCCAGCCCGATGAACGCGGCGCCGGGCAACGCGTCGGCGAGCCGATGCGCGAGACGGGTCTTGCCGCTACCCAGCGAACCGATGATGTAGTTCAACGGACGGATATCGCGAAATTCGAACCATTCGCCATCCCACGGCCAGGGGAGGCTGAACGCAACGCCCGCGGCGGCCGGCGCGAGCAGACGCGTCAATGCGCCGTCGTCGGGCATGCGGCCGCGTGCAAGATCGGCGCGGATCGCGCGAACCTTGTCGACCTTGCCGACCAGATCCTGAATGCCGCGCCCGAGCGCCGCTTCATGCGTTGCCAATGCGTCGCTCAGGCTGCGGGCGTCGCCTCCCAGCACGTTCGCGACCTGGGCCAGGCTCAAGCCGAGCGCGCGAAGCGCCGCGACTTCGGCCGCACGCGCCAGATCGTCCGGGCCGTAGGCGCGGTATCCGGCCACCGTTCGCCCGGGCGTGACCAAGCCTTGCCGCTCGTACAGCCGTAGTGCCTTGGCCGATACGCCGAGCCGCGTAGCGGCTTCCGATGCGCTCAGGCCGCGCGTGACATCGCTCATGGGTCACCTTCGGGTCGTCGATTCGTGACGACCAGCATAAAGGCGATCCCAAGGGCCGGGTCAAGCGCGATCGCGCGCGAATTGATGAAGACGCAGGCCGCGCCGCGCGTCAGTCGGCGGCTGCGAATTCGTCGCGCAGCGCGTGATACAGCCGCCGGTAGCGCGCGAGCCGCCCCGCCAGCATATCGGCTATGGCGGCATCGGGTGCGACCGTCTCCGTGACGGGCGGCGCGACGCAGACTTCCGCGAGCGTGTCGTCCGTCGCGGTGAGGCGTGCAAGCCGCGCCGCGCCGAGTGCAGCTCCGACCGCGCCATCCGCATGGCGCCGCATCGCGAGCCCGGTCGCATTCGCGCACAGCCGCGCCCAGAACGCGCTCTTCGAACCGCCGCCGATGAACGACACCGCGTCGAGCGTCGTGCCGGCCGCGCGCAGCGCGTCGTAGCCGTCGGCCATCGCGAACGCGACGCCTTCCATCACCGCATACGCGAGATCGTCCGCGGCGTGCTCGTTGGATAGCCCGAAGAACACGCCGCGCGCATGCGCGTCGTTGTGCGGCGTGCGTTCGCCGCCGAGATACGGCAGGAACAGCGGCGCGCGCGCCGGCGCCGCGCGTTCGGCGCGTACGGCCAGCTCGCCCGCGGTCGAGCCGTGCGCGCGGGCGAGCCAGTCGAGGCTCGCCGCAGCGGACAGGATCACGCTCATCTGGTGCCAGCGCCCTTCGACGCAATGGCAGAACGCATGCACAGCCGCGTCCGGGTTCGGCGCGAAGCGGTCATTGCCGGCGAACAGCACGCCCGACGTGCCGAGCGACAGGAAGCCGCTGCCGGCACCCGTGACGCCCATGCCGATCGCCGAAGCCGCGTTGTCGCCGGCGCCGCCGGCGATCGTCACGGGCCCCGCGATGCCCCATTCGCGCCGCAGCGTGTCGCGCAGCTGCGCGGCGGGTGCGTTGCCTTCGACGAGGCGCGGCATCTGCGCACGCGACAGCTCGGTCGCGGCGAGCATCCGGTCGGACCAGTCGCGGCGCGCGCAGTCGAGCCACAGCGTGCCCGACGCATCGGACATCTCGGACACGAATTCACCGGACAGGCGCCAGATCAGGTAGTCCTTCGGCAGCAGCACCTTGTGCACCGCGCGGAACACGGCGGGCTCGTATTTCGCGAGCCACAGCAGCTTCGGCGCGGTGAAGCCGGGCATCGCCATGTTGCCGGTGATCGCACGCGATTCCGGCACCAGCGCTTCGAGTTCGACGCATTCGGTGCCGGCGCGCGTGTCGTTCCACAGGATCGCGGGGCGCAGCACCTGGTCCGCGCGATCGATCAGCGTCGCGCCGTGCATCTGCCCCGAGAGCGCGATGCCGCGCAGCGCGGCGAAGCCGGCCGGATGCGCGGCGCGCACCGCCGCGACCGCATCGAGCATCGCGTGCCACCACGCCTGCGGGCTTTGTTCCGACCAGTGCGGATGCGGGCGGCTGATCGACAGCGCGGCCGAGCCGGTCGCGAGCGGGACCGAACGGGAATCGGTGAGGAGTACCTTGACCTCGGACGTACCGAGATCGATGCCGAGAAATGTCACGTGTGAAGCATCCTGTCTGGGGCGCGCGGCGGCGCACGCCGAAGGGGCGGCGCGTCGTCGCGGCCGTGCGGTTCGTTGAGCCGGTGCAGCGCGCGGAACCTCGACGGCGGCACCTGCTTCATCGCGAGAAACTGACGGTTGAAATTCGACAGGTTGTTGAAGCCAACCCGGTAGCAGATGTCGGTCACCGTCAGGTCGGAAAACATCAGCAGCTCGCAGGCCTCGTTGATGCGCAGCCGGTTCAGGTAGCGCACGAACGACGAGCCGGTATGGCGGCGGAAAAACCGCGTGAAGGTGCTGACGCTCATCCCGGCGAACGCAGCGACATCGGTCTCGCGCAGCATGCCGGGCAGGTTCTGCTGCAGGTACGACAGCACCTGGTTGATGGTCGACGACATGTAGTGCTGCGCATCGCTGCGGTAGCCGGGGCCGGCGAGCACGTGCCGCTCGCGGCACGACGACAGCCGGTCGAACAGCGACATCAGGATCTCGACGCGCCGGCAGCCGTGCGCGTTCGCGAGTTCGAGCATCAGCGGCGCGACGTCGCGGCCGACGCGGTCGGGAAACTGCACGCCGCGCGCCGCATCGTCGATCAGCTCGATCACCGGCTGCAGCTCGCTGAACGCGCCGACCATCTTCTCGATCGCGTCGCGCGAGAACTGCAGCACGACGTCGCGCGACGGCACGCGTTCGCCGTCGGCGAGTTCGCTGACCCAGTTGTGCGGCAGGTTCGGCCCGGTGACGATCAGGTTGCCGGGGCCGAAATCGCCGATGTGATCGCCGACGAACATCTTGCCGTGCGACGACTGGATCAGGTGGATCTCGTACTCGGGATGAAAGTGCCACTTCGCGACCGAGTGCGGATAGTCGTGGATCCACGCGCGGAACGATTCGTCGCGGTGGGTGGGAACGATCTCGAGATCCGGGTTCATCGTGTGCTCCGTCGGGGGCGTGCCGGCGTGCTACGAACGGGACATCGACCAGCCCGTCGCGGCGGGCGGCGTGGTGCGCGTCGCGGCCGCCGGCGGCGCTGCGTGCGCGATCGGGTTCGCGTCCGGCAGCGTGACGTTGCGCTCGGTGCCGGCGTCGAACAGATGCAGGGCTTCTTCGTCGAAGCGGAACGCTACCACGGCCCCCGGCGCCGGGGCCATCGGGGCCGGCACGAGGGCCGCGCACGGCTGGCCGCGCCAGTCCAGCGTGACGAGCGCCTCGGCGCCGAGCAGCTCGACGAGCTCGACCGTGCCGGTCAGCGAGAGCGTGCCCGGGGTCGGATCCGGTTCGGTGACCAGCCGCAGGTGGTTCGGTCGGATCGCGGCCTTCACCTGCTGGCCGTCGTGCAGCCGGGCGAAGCGCGGCGACGCGAGCGGCCAGCGCGCGCCGTTGCAGTCGAGCAGCACGTTCGCGCCGAGGCGCTCGATCGTGCCGTCCGCGAAGTTCATCGCCGGGGTGCCGACGAAGCCGGCGGCGAACACCGTGTGCGGTTGCCCGTACAGCTCGGCCGGCGTGCCGATCTGCTCGATGTGGCCGCCGCGCATCAGCACGACGCGGTCGGCCAGCGTCATCGCCTCGAGCTGGTCGTGCGTGACGTACAGCGTGGTCGTCTTCAGCCGCCGATGCAGCCGCTTGATGTCGCCGCGCAACTGCGTGCGCAGCTTCGCGTCGAGGTTCGACAGCGGCTCGTCGAACAGGAACACGGCGGGCGTCTTGATCATCGCGCGCGCGATCGCCGCGCGCTGCTGCTGGCCGCCCGACATCGCGCGCGGGCGGCGGTCGAGCAGCGCGTCGAGGCTCAGGATGCGCGCGACGTCGCGCACGCGGCGGTCGATCTCGTCGGCCGGCACCTTCAGGCGCCGCAGGCCGAACGCGATGTTGTCGTACACCGTCATGTGCGGGTACAGCGCGTAGTTCTGGAACACCATCGCGACATTGCGCTCGCGCGACGGCAGGTCGTTGACGACCGCGTCGCCGATCACCAGCTCGCCGCCGGTGATCGCCTCGAGGCCCGCGATCATCCGCAGCATCGTCGACTTGCCGCAGCCGGACGGGCCGAGCAGCACGATGAATTCGCCGTCGGCGATCTCGAGGTCGAGCGGATGCAGCACGGCGGGGCCGCCGTCGTAGTGCTTCGACAAAGCCTTGCAGCTGATCTGGGCCATGGCTCAATCCATTTCGATCTGAATCTTGACGTCGCGCGGGTGGCCGCTCGCCGCTTCCTCGAACGCGCGCACGCCTTCGGAAAACGGGAACGTGCGCGAGATGAACGGCTTCACGTCGATCGCGCCGGACGCGATCAGCGCGAGCGCGCGCGGAAAGATGTTCGCGTAGCGGAACACCGATTCGATGCGGCCTTCCTTCGCCTGCAGCGCGACCACGTCGAGCGGCACCGGCGCGACGGGCATGCCGATCAGCACCGCGCAGCCGCCCGGGCACATCAGGTCGACGAGGCCCGCATACGCGTTCGCGCTGCCGCTGGCCTCAAACACGACGTCCGCGCCCCAGCCGTCGGTGGCTTCGGCCACCACGTCGGTGAGCGACCGTGTGCGCACGTCGACGGTCGTGACGGCGCGGTTGCCGGCGAACAGCGCGAGCTTGTCGGGCACGACGTCGGCGAGGATCACGCGCGCGGCGCCGCCGGCGAGCGCGGCAAGTGCCGTCATCGCGCCGATCGTGCCGGCGCCGATCACGACCGCGAGGTCGCCCGGCTTCATCGCCGCCTTCTTCGCGGCCTGCAGGCCGATCGACAGCGGCTCGACGATCGCGCCTTCGGCGAACGACACGTTGTCCGGTAGCCGGTACGTGAACGCGGCCGGATGCACGACGAACGGCGTCAGGCAGCCGTGGATGGGCGGCGTCGCCCAGAAGCGCACGTCGGGATCGAGGTTGTAGAGCCCGCGCAGCGTCGCGGGCGAATCGAGGCGCGGCACGCCGGGCTCCATGCACACGCGGTCGCCGACGCGCAGGTGCGTGACGCCGGCGCCGGTCTCGACGACGGTGCCGGATGCTTCATGGCCGAGCACCATCGGCGCGTCGACGCGGAACGGGCCGATCCCGCCGTGCACGTAGTAATGCACGTCGCTGCCGCACACGCCGACGGTATGCACCTTGATCCGGACGTCGCCGGGGCCGACCTCTTGCGGCAGGTCGATATCGCGCAGCGCGAGCTCGCGCGTGCGTTCGAGTACGAGTGCTTTCAACGTGTTCTCCTTATTTTCCCTTGACCATCGAATTGAGCAGGCGGCTCAGCATGCCGACGAAGACGAGCGGCGGCAGCGCGAGCAGCACCGTCGACGCGTTGATCACGCCCCACGGCACTTCCTGGCCGAGCGACGTGAACGCGGACGCGACCACCGGCAGCGTCGCGCTGCGCGACGACGTGAGCGCGAGCGCGATCATCAGTTCGTTCCACACCAGCACGAAGCTGAACACGATGCCGCCGAGCAGCGTGCTCGCGCACACCGGCAGCGCGATGTGCCAGAACACCGCGTACGGGCCGTAGCCGTCGAGCGCGGCGGCTTCCTCGATCTCGCGCGGCAGCCGGCGGAACACGGGGATCGACAGCCACGTGATGGTCGACAGCGTGACGAGCAGGTACGTGACGATCATCGACAGCTTCGTGTCGTACAGCCCGAGATCGACCCAGATCGCGATCAGCGGCAGCGCGACCGCGACCGGCGGCAGAAAGCGCAGCGACAGCAGGAAGAACTGGATGTCGCGCTTGCCGCGTATCGGGTAACGCGCGATCGCATACGCGGCCGGCACGCCGAGCACCGCGCCGATCAGCACGGCCGCGCCGACGATCGCGATGCTGTTGCCGAGCCCGATCAGCACCTCGGGGCTCGACAGCACCTGCTCGTAGTTCGCGAGCGTCGGCGTGAAGATGAAGCGCGGCGTGGGCGTGACGATGTCGAGCAGGTGCTTGAGCGAATTGAGCACGGCCCAGAACAGCGGGAACGCGGCGACGAGCAGGATCGCGCCGGCGATCATGGCGGTCGACAGGTTCGAAACGGTCACGGTGGTGCCGCGGCTGGCCATCAGTCGTCCCATTTGTTGACCCTCTTCCAGATGAGCGTGAAGACGAGCGTGGTCGCGACCATCATCAGCACGGCCATGCCCGACGCATACGACACCTTGCCGGCGAGGCCGATGCCCTGCTGGTACGCGTACAGGTCGAGCGTCTCGGTCGCGATGCCGGGGCCGCCCTTGGTCATCACGTAGATCAGGTCGAACGAGCGCAGCGACTCGACCATCTTGATGAACACGAGGCTCACGAGCGGCGCCTTCAGCATCGGCAGCGCGATGTATGCATGCACTTGCCACGTCGTCGCGTAGTCGAGCCGCGCGGCTTCGAGCGGCTCGGGCGGCAGCGTCTCCAGCAGCTTCAGGATCACGACCGCGAAGAACAGCCCCCATTGCCACACGTCGACCAGCGCGACCGCGTACAGCGCGAGATGCGGATCGGCGAGGAACGCGGTGTTCTCGATCCCGAGCATGCCGAGCAACCAGCTCAGGATGCCGGTGAGCGGCGCGTACATGAACTTCCAGATGAACGCGGCCGATACGCGCGGCAGCAGCACCGGCATGATCAGCACCAGCGATGCGAGGCGGCGCCAGCGGCCGTGCACGCGCTCGAACAGGAACACGGCCAGCGCGATCCCGACGAGCACCGCGCCGGCCACCGTGACGACTTCCCACAGCACCGACACTTCGATCGCGTTCAGGAAGCGCCGGTCGGAGGCGAGCCGGATGAAGTTGCGCAGGCCGACGTATTCGCTGTCCGGATAGCGCAGCACGCGGTTGCGCAGCGCGAGGTTGATCGCGGCGACCGTCGGGACGAGGCTCAGGACCGCGAGCAGCGCGAGCGTTGGCGCGAGGAACACCCACGGCAGGCTCGTGCGGTCGCGGCGCGCGCGGCCGCGCCGGGCGGACGGTGCGGAAGGCGGGGCAGGGGCCGGACGGACGCCGAGCGTGCGTCCGCCGGCGCCGTCATTTGCGAGCGACATGTTCGAGCGCATCCTTCGCGTACTGGTCTGCGTCGTCGAGCGTGCCGCGCACGTCCGTCTGCGTGCCGGTGAACACCTGCTCGAGCGCGATGCCGAGGTTGTCGCCGATATCCGGCCACTGCGGCGTGCGCCAGATCGTCACCTGCGTGACCGGGTTGGTGTCGTTCAGCCCGGCCTGGATCTGCGGCGCGACATGTTGCTTGAAATACGGGCTGGCGATCGTGCTCGACCGGTTGTAGTCGCTGAACACGCCGTTGCGCAGCCGCGCCTGCTCCTGGTCCTTGCTGGTCGCCCACGCGATGAAGCGGCCGGCGGCCATCCGCGTGCAGTCGTCCTTCGCGCCGACCGCCGAGATCGCGAAGCCGTGGCCGTACGCGGCCGACGGCAGCGGCGCGGGCGGGCGCGTGTAGCCGACCTTGCCGGCCACGCTCGACTTGCTCGCATCCTCCATCCAGTCCGCGAACGGTGTCGATTCGATCATGAACGCGACCTTGCCCGAGCGGAACGCTTCGAGCGCGTTGCTCCAGTCGTAGGTCGCGGCGCCCGGCGGCGCGTACTTGAACAGGTCGCTGTAGAGCTGCGTGGCCTTCACGGCGGCCGGCGAGTTGAACGCGGGCTGGCCCCCCTTGTCGGTCCACGCGCCGCCCATCCCGAGCATGAACGGCGACCAGCGCCACACGTTCATCCCCGAGCCGCGCTGGCCGCGCGCGACCCAGCCGTACAGCTTCGGCGGCGCGTTGAGCTTCCTGATCGCGGCGACGAGCTGGTCGAGCGTCTTCGGCACCGGGATGTGCGCGGCGTCGAGCAGGTCGCGGCGGTAGAACAGGAAGTCGCCGCCGCCGATCAGCGGCGCGAAGTACGCGACGCCGTTGTAGCTCGCGACCGCGCGGCGGCCGGGCAGGAAGTCGTCGTAGTCGTATTCCTTCGGGTAGTACTTGAGGAGCGGCACGATCCAGTTGGCCGACGCGAATTCGGCGACGTTCGCCTCGTCGACGTAGTAGATCTGGTACGAGCCCGCGCCGGTCGACGCGTCGAGCCGCGATTTCGCGCGGCGGTCGTTTTCGCCGAAATAGCTGATCTCGACCTTGGTGCCGCTCTTCTTCTCGTAGTCGGCCAGCGACTTCTCCATCACCGACAGGCCGAGACTCTTCTGCGCGAGCACCCGAAGGGTCGGCACCTTGCAGACCTGCGCGGCCGCGACGCCCGGCAGACAGGCGCCGAGCAGCAGGCCGGCTGCGACGATTCGCATCTTGTTCACCCGTGTCTCCTTGATTCTGCTTGTTCGAATGCCGTCGATGACGGCAGGAACAATGGTGTGACGGGGGCGATGCGGGCACCACATCAAAAGAAAACGCCAACCGATACTTTTTGCTCAGGGTCGGTCGTGCGATGCACAAAATGTGGTGGTGGGGAGGGAGGCGGGCCGGCGGGAGAGGCGGGACCGTGCGTGTTATCCGCGTGCCGGCAGGTGTGGCGTGTCGAGCGCGATCCGGTATACCCGCAGCGCGTTGTCATGCCAGATCGCGCGGCGCTCGGTGTCATCAAGGTGCGTCATCGCACGAGCGAACGTGCGCAGCAGCGCCGGATACGACACACGCAGCCCAGCCACCGGAAAGTTGCTGGCGAACAGGCAGCGCCGCGCGCCGAAGATCGCGATCGTGTCGCGGATGATCCGCGCGTTGTCCGCCTCGTTCCACGCTGCATCGCGCAGGCCGAGTTCGGAGATCTTCACGGTGACGCGTGGCAGGGCGGCAAGCGCCTCCATGCCGCGCCGCCAGTGCGCGAGCCCTGCATCCGAGCGATCCCACGGCAGCCCCGCGTGTTCGAGCACGACGTCGACATTCGGTGCATCGGCGAGCATCGAAGCCGCCTCCTCGAGATGCCAGAACGGCACGCGCAGATCCCAGCACAGCCCATGCGCGGCGAGGCGCTCCAGCGCGGCCGGCCAGTGCAGATCGCGCAGCGTGCCCGGCCCGTCGACCGACGCATCCGGCGCGGCCGCCGTACGAGGCTTGAAGCGCACGCCACGCACGCGCGGCCACGCGGCCTGCTCGGCAAGCCGCTCATCCGCGTCACCCGCGAGCAGGTCGATCCACGCGACGACCGCCGACGGCAGCCCGTACGACTCCGCGACTTCATGCAGCCAGCGTGTTTCCGCCAGCGCCTCGTCGCGCGCCCGCTCGGCCTCGACGTGCACGCTGGCGACGATCGGTGCACCTTGCGCCGCGTGCCGGAGTTCGTCCGCCCCGAAATCGCGGCACAGCGTCGCGTAGTCGCCGAACATGAAGCGCGCCGGATCGTAGTCCTCCTGCAGCCACGGATAGTGCGCACCGGCATCGAGCCGCCACAGGTGGTGATGCGCATCGACGAGCGCATCCGGCATGCCGTCGAGCGGCGACGCGTCGTGCATGTCAGCGCGCTCCCGCGAGCACGTACGACGCATCGGGCTCGCGCAGCGTCGCCAATGCGCCGACGAAACGCCACGTATCGAGATCGAGTTCGCGCACGTAGTCGTCCTGGAACGACACGTACGCGACGCGCCGCGACGGATGAAACGACAGCGCGGTCGGGTTCGCCGGCAGCGCGATGCGTTCGATCTCCTCGAGCTGCCGCGCATCGAACACGGAGATCGACCGCTCGCCCGAATTGGTCAGCAGCAGCAGGTCGCGGCCGTCGTGCGCGCTCGTGCGGTAGATGCGGTTCGGATCGCTGCGCGTCTTCACGCGGCGGCCGCAGGTCATCGTGTCGGTGTCGATCTCGACCAGCGTATCGTCGCCGCGATTCGCGACGAACAGCGTGCGTTCGTCGCTCGACAGCGCATTGCCTTCGGGGCGCGGGCCGGGCATCACCGCGCGCGGCGCGACCGTCGCGTCGCGCGGATGGAATTGCGTGACCGTATTCGACAGCAGGTGCACGCCGTACGCACGGCTTGCATCGCGCGTGAGCGTGACGAGGTGCGTCTTCACGCCGCCGGACGGCACGGCCATGTTCGGCACGGGTTGTCGGGTCGGCTCGTCGAACACGAGCAGCATGTCGTGCGCTTCGCTCATCGCGTACAGCCGGCCGTCGCGGTCGCTCGCCATCCCGTGCGGCCGGTAGTACGGCCACAGGTCGAGCATGCGCGTGTGCGTGCGTTCGACGAGATCGATCTCCGCGATCCGGTGATCGCCGTCATGGCCGCGCGACCACGCGGTCTCGATCCCGAAGATGCCGACGTACGCAAAGCGCTCGTTCACGTCGACGGTGAATTCGTGCGGGAAGTTCGGCAGTACGACGTGCTTGAGCGCGGTTTTCGTGTCGAGGTCGTAGAAGCTGAAGGTATGGGCGCATTTCTGCACCAGCAACAGGATGTCGTTCATAGTGGTGTCTCCGTCGATTCGTCAGCAAGCCTGCGTATTCGCGTATCCGGTTTCAGCCCTCGCAGCGTTTCGGCAGCGTCAGCGCGAGCAGGCCGGCCACCGCGAGCGTGATCGCGAGGCTGTACACGCCGGCCGCCGCGCTCACGTGCTGGGTCAGCACGCCGACCGCATACGGGCCGCAGAAGCCGCCGAGATTGCCGAGCGCGTTGATCAGGCCGCGCGCGCTGCCGGCCGTCTCGACGCTGCAGAGCTTCGGCGGAATCGCCCAGAACACGCCGGCGGCCGCCTGCAGGAAGAAGCCGCAGCCGATCAGGAACGCGAACGATACGGCCATCGACGCATGCGTGAGCACCGACAGCGCGAGGCACGCGGCGAAGCCGACGAGCGGCAGCAGCACGAACAGGCGGCGCTTGCCGGTTCGGTCGGACCAATACGACGTGACGAACATCCCGATCACCATCGCGACATACGGGAGCATCGCGAGCAGGCCGATCTTGCCCATCCCGGTGTGCGTGAGGTTTTTCAGCAGGGTGGGCAACCACATCGTATAGCCGTAGATGCCGACCTGATAGCAGAAGTTGATCGCGATCAGCAGCCAGATCGTCGGGTTGCGCAGCAGCTCGCCGAACGACGCAGCCGCCGGCCTGCCGGCCGCGCGCTTGCGTTCCTGCTCTTCGCGCAGCGCGTCGAGGATGTAGGCCTTCTCGCGCGGCGACACCCAGCGCGCGGTCTCCGGGCCGTCGTCGGCGAACATCAGCCATACGACGAGGCACAGCAGCGACAGCGCGCCCGCACTGAAGAACAGGTGATGCCAGTCGTACGCGGCGAGGATGAAACCGGACAGCGGCGCGGTGATCATGCCGGCGAGCGGGACGAACATGATGACCATCGCATTCGCGCGGCCGCGTTCGCGGTCGGGAAACCAGTGGCTGACCATCGTCAGCACGACGGGCAGCATCCCGCCTTCGGCCACGCCGAGCAGGAAGCGCAGCGTCAGCAGCTGCCAGGTGTGCGTGACGAGCCCGGTCAGCACCGACAGCACGGCCCAGCTCACGAGCGACCATGCGATGAAGGTCTTGCCGCTGCCGAGCGCCGCGCGCCGGCCGCCGGGAATCTGCAGGAACAGGTAGCCGAAGAAGAAGATGCCGCCGGCGAGGCCGGCCATCGTCGCGTCCATGCCGAGATCGGCGTTCATCCCGCCGGGCATCGCGAACGCGATGTTCACGCGGTCCATGTACGAAATGATGCAGGCGAGCAGCAGCGGCGGAATCACGCGCAGCCAGCGGCGGCGCGGAATGGCTTCGCCGGCTTCATAGGCCGGGGTTGCCGGGTTCAACAGGGTCATGGTGTCTCCAATGTTGGTGATGGCGGCGGCGGTCTTCTGGTGGACCGCTGTCACGCCGTGACGCGCCGATGTGCAACGCCCTGCGGCGTTGCACGTGTGAACCGATGTCGGGTGCCTCGCGCCTAGCGCCCCCAGCGCAGCACGAGCGGATCGAGCCGCCGCGCGGCGTCGAGCAAGCCGGCGCGCACCTGCGGATGCAGCTCGGGCCACGGTGCGCGCGGTGCGTCGCACGCGATCACGCCGCCTTCGCGCATCAGCGCCTTCGCGGTCAGGAAGCCCGACTGGCGGTTCTCGTAGTTGATCAGCGGCAGCCAGCGCGCGTACTGCTCGACCGCTTCGTCGCGGCGGCCGGCGAAATATGCGTCGGTGATCCGGCGAATCCCGTCCGGATAGCCGCCGCCCGTCATCGCGCCGGTCGCGCCGGCATCGAGGTCGGCGAGCAGCGTGATGCCCTCCTCGCCGTCCCACGGCCCCTCGATCGCATCGCCGCCGAGCGCGATCAGCTCGCGCAGCTTCGACGCGGCGCCGGCCGTCTCGATCTTGAAGTACGACACCGCGTCGATCTCGCGGGCGAGCGACGCAAGGAACGGCGCGGACAGCGCGACGCCGCTCGCGGGCGCGTCCTGGATCATCAGCGGAATGTCGAGGCCGTCGGCGGCTTCGCGAAAGAACGCGCGCACCTGCGCCTCCGGCACGCGGAACGTCGCGCCGTGATACGGCGGCATCACCATCACCATCGCCGCGCCGAGTGCCTGCGCGTGCCGGTTACGTTCCGCGCAGATCCGTGCGCTGAAGTGCGACGTCGTGACGATCACCGGCACGCGGCCTGCGACGTGCTCGAGCGTGGCGCGCGTGATCAGGTCGCGTTCGTCGTCGCCGAGCGCGAACTGCTCGGAGTAGTTCGCGTGAATGCAGAGGCCCTGCGAGCCGGCGTCGATCATGAACTCGAGGCAGCGGCGCTGGCCGTCGAGATCGAGCGCGCCGGTTGCGTCGAAGATCGTCGGCACAACCGGAAAGGCGCCCTGATAGCGTGCGTTCATGGCGGCCCTCACTCGACGATGTCGAACTGGTCGAGGAATTCGGTCTTCAGCGTGAGGCCGAGGCCCGGCACGTCGTCGCGCAGTTGCACGAAGCCGTTCTCGGCCACCGGCTCGCCGTCGAAGATGTAATAGAACAGCTCGTTGCCGACTTCGACGTCGAACATCGGGAAGTACTCGCTCATCGGCGACGCGAGCGTGCTCATCGTCAGGTGATAGTTGTGCATCTGGCCCGCATGCGGAATCACCGGCACGCTGTACGCCTCGCACAGCGCGTTGATCTTGTGCGCCATCGTGATCCCGCCGACGCGGTTCGTGTCGTACTGGACGACCGACACGGCCTTGCGATCCAGCAACTGCTTGAAGCCGTACAGCGAGAACTCGTGTTCGCCGCCGGAGATCGGGATGCGCGTGAGCTGGTTCAGCTCCGCGTAGCCGTCGATGTCGTCGGCGATCACCGGTTCTTCCAGCCAGCGCGGCTGGTATTTCTCGAGCTTCGGCAGGATGCGCTTCGCGTATTCGAGGTTCCAGCCCATGTAGCACTCGAGCATCAGGTCGTTGTCGTAGCCGATCACCTCGCGGATCGCCGCGACCGACTTCAGGTTCTCGGTCACGCCCTGCTGCCCGTGCGCGGGCCCGTAGCCGAAGCGCATCTTGAACGCACGGAAGCCTTCCTTCAGGTAGCGCTGCGCCTCGTCCTGCATCTCCTTCAGGTCGGTGCGGTAGAGCTTCGAGTAGTAGCAGGGGATCTTTTCCTTGGTGCGGCCGCCGAGCAGCTTGAACACGGGCTTGCCGACGCTCTTGCCGAGGATGTCCCAGATCGCGATGTCGACCGCCGAGATCGCGGCCATGCCGATGCCCTTGCGGCCCCATGCGTGGGTCGCGCGGTACATCCGCTGGTTCAGGTATTCGTAGTCCCACGGGTCCTGGCCGATCACGAGCGGCGCGAGGTACTGGTCGATGATCACCTTCGCGACATGCGGCGCGAGCGCGACGTTGCCGAGCCCGATGATGCCGTCGTCGGTCTCGACTTCGACGACTGTCCACGCATGGAAGCGGAACGTGCTCATCGTTTCCTGCGGCGCGTACAGCAGGTCCATCGCGTTCGAGCAGAAATTGCCCTGGGGCGGCACGGTTTTGCCTTTCCACTGGAATACGCGGGCGCGGACGGAACGGATCTTCATCGGGTGTCTCCGGAGTTCGGTGTGATGTTTTCGTGTTGAAAAGCGGTCGGCCGGCGTGGCCGTCGGGTCAGGCGGAAACGGCCTGCGTACGGCGCGCGGCGCCCATCCGGCACGCGATCTGCAGCGCCTGCCAGGTCGCGCCGACGTCGGCCGTGCCGCGGCCCGCGATGTCGTATGCGGTGCCGTGCGCGGGCGTCGTGATCGGCACGGGCAGCCCGCCCTGCACGGTCACGCCGCGCGAGAAGCCGAGCAGCTTGATCGCGATCTGCCCCTGGTCGTGGTACATCGTGACGATCGCCTGGTAGTCGCCGGCCTGCGCCTTCAGGAAGATCGTGTCGGCGGGGAACGGGCCGTGGAACGGCGCGTCGGTCGGCCAGTCGCGCGACTGCAGCCGGCGCACCGCCGGCTCGATGATGTCGACTTCCTCGCGGCCGCAGCTGCCGCCGTCGCCGCCGTGCGGGTTGAACGCGGCGATCGCCACTTTCGGCGCCGCGACGCCGTTCGCGAGCAGCGACCGGTAGATCAGTTCGGACGCCTGTTCGATTCGCTCGATGCTCAGGTAGCCCGGCGCATCCTTCAGCGGAATGTGCGACGAGATGCGCGCGGTCCACAGCTCGCCGAGCGTGTTGAATTCGCAGAAGTAGCCGGTCACGCCGAGCGCCTCGGCGAAGTGGTGCAGCTCGTCCTCGTGCTTCAGCCCGCCGAGCTTCATCGCGTACTTGTTCAGCGGCGCAAAGCAGATCGCGTCGATGTCGCCGGCGAGCGCGGCGTCGAGGCACAGGTCGAGGACGGTCAGCGTCGAGCGGCCGCCGGCCGCGCCGGGCTGCCCGACCGTGACGTCGGCCGGATCGATCGTGTCGAGGGCGACGAATGCGGGGCGCGCGGTGGACGGCCGGCCGCGCGCGGCGGCGAGCGATGCGACCGGTTCGACTTCGACCGTCACGCCCGCGACGCGCTGGCCGGCTTCCCATAGCCAGCGATCGCCGATCAACACGAGATTCGCGCGGGCGGTGGCGTCGGGGCGGGCGAGCAGTTTCGCGATCAGTTCGGCGCCGATGCCGGCGGGGTCGCCGAGCGTCAGCGCGACGACGGGCAGGGCGGCGGCGGGCGAGGGGGTGTTCATGCGGTGTCTCCGGTGGCGGCGCTTGGCCGTTTGTCTATGGGGTTGATGCTAGGTAGACGGAATGAGTCGGTAAATTGAAAACTCTTGATGAATCGATAACCTGGAGTAATCAGAGATGGGCTCGATCGACCGACGAGACTCGACCCCGCAACTGCTGAACCGGCTGCGCATGCGGCAGATCGCGCTGCTGCTGGCCGTGGACGCATGCTCGACGCTGCGCGCGGCGGCCGACCAGATGGGCCTCACGCAGCCGGCCGCGACGAAGATGCTGGCCGAACTGGAGAGCGCGCTCGGCCAGCGGCTGTTCGATCGCGTCGGGCGCGGGCTCGTGCTGAACCCGGCCGGCGAGCGCGTGCTCGGCTATTTCCGCGGCATTCGCGGCAGTGTCGAGGCGCTGAATCGCGAGCTCGGCGAGCTGCAGCTCGGCAGCGCGGGGCGGCTCGCGATCGGCAGCATCATGGCGGCGTCGCCGGGGCGGCTTACCGAGGCGCTGGTGCAGTTGAAGGCGCGTTACCCGCTGCTGGCGATCGACATCGCGGTGGATACGAGCGACCGGCTGATGCCGCAGCTGCGCGAAGGTGTGCTGGAAGTGGTGATCGGACGCCACGTCGGGACCGATTGCGACTTCCGCGTGGTCGACGACGAGGCGCTCGCGATCATCGCGGGCCGCGACCATCCGCTCGCGGGCGCGGGGCCCGTGGAGTTCGACGCGCTGCTCGATTACACGTGGATCCTGCAGCCGGCCGGCAGCCCGGCGCGCGAGGTCGTCGAACGCGAGTTCCGCGCGCGGCACCAGCCGATGCCGCGCGGGCTGGTCGAAACGGGGTCGATCCTGACCACGATGAACCTCGTCGACCGTTCGACGATGCTCGGCGTGATTCCGCTGACGGTGGCGCGGCGCAATGCGGAGCACGGGCTCGTCGCGATCATCGATTACACGCTCGAACAGAAGCTGCCGTCGTACGGCAGCCTCGTGCGGCGCGACCGGCCGCTCAGCATCCCCGCGCAGCAGTTTCTTGCGTTGTTTCACCGCGAAGGAGCCGGAGATGACGGTGGCGAGTAACGGCGCGGTTTGCCAGCCAAGGCGGCCGAGCCAGCCGCGCAGGCCGCGCTGGCCGAATCAGACACGGTGGCCGAATCTGCCGAGCAGGCCGAATCAGCCGAGCAGGCCGAATCAGCCGGGCAAGCCAAATCAGCCGGGCAGGCCAAATCAGCCGGGCAGGCCGAACCAGCCGGGCCGGCCGAATCAGCCGAGCCAGCCGAGCCAGCCGGATCAGCCGGATCAGCCGGATCAGCCGAGCCAACCGAGCCAACCGAGCCAACTGAGCCAACTGAGCCAACTGAGCCAACTGAGCCAACCGAGCCAACCGAGCCAACCGAGCTAACCGAGCGAACCGAGCAAGCCGAGCAAGCCGAGCAAGCCGAGCCGGCCGAGCAAGCCGAGTCGGTCGTGCACCACCATCGCGGAACGCAGTGAAGCGCGATGGTGCCGCCAACGAGACGGATAAGGCAGACGAACCCGAAGCAAACGGCCTCAGCGCACCGACGGCGCCGCAGGCGCGTCGGCGAGCGCCGACATCGATTCCGCCAACGAGCGGTCCGGGCGAATCCGCAGCGCGGCGACGATGCCGATCAGCAGCATCGCGACCGAGCCGATGAACGGCACGGTCCAGCTCCCCGTGCGATCGACGAGATAGCCGAACAGGATCGGCGACAGGATCCCCGAGATCGCGGAGCCCGCGTTCATCATCCCGCTCGCGATGCCGGCGTGGGTCGGCGCGATGTCGCTCGGCACGGCCCAGATCGGCCCGATGGTCAGTTCGAGGCACAGGAACGATCCCGACAGGCACAGTGCGACACCGGCCGTCGAATGCACGACCGCGAGCGGCAGCAGGCACACGAGCGCGCCGACGAAGCTCGCGACGATCACGCTCTGGCGCGACAGCGCGAGGTTGCCGGTCTTCCGGTAGATCCGGTCGCACAGCCAGCCGCCGAGCGTGTCGCCCACCACGCCGGCGAAGAACACGCCGGACGCGAACAGCGCGGTCGACTTCAGGTTCAGGCCCTGGCCGTTCAGGAAGAACGTCGGCAGCCACGTGAAGAACAGCCACGCGGTCCAGCCGTAGCAGAAGTAGACGAAGATGGTCGGCGCCATCCGGCGGAACAGCGGCCCCCACGGCGTCGGGCCGGCGGGCGGCACGGCCCGGGCAGCGCGCGGGCGATCGTGGCCGGCTTCGTCGCCGAGCGGATGTTCGCGGAAGCCGACGATCCACCACGCGAGCCACACCAGCGTGACCGCGCCGATCACGAAGAACGCGGCGCGCCACGACAGCCAGGTCATCAGCGCGGCGACGATCGGCGGCGTGACCGCGTTGCCGAGCCGCGAGAACGAATGCGTGAAGCCCTGCACGACGCCGCGCCGTTCGCGCGGGAACCAGTGGGTGATCGCGCGGGCCTGGGCGGGCAGCGTCGCGCCTTCGCCGATGCCGAGCAGCAGGCGCGCGGCGAACAGCAGCCCGAGGCTGTGCACGAAGCCGGTGGTGAAGGTCGACACGACCCAGATCAGCCCGCAGCCGATCAGCGTGATGCGGGCGCCGAACCGGTCGGCGATCCAGCCGCCGCCGATCTGGCAGATTGCATACGAATACGCGAACGCGGAGAATGCGACGCCGAGTTCGGTGTTCGACAGGCCGAGCTCGGCCTTGATCGCGCCGGCCGCGGTTGCGAGGTTGACGCGGTCGACGTAGAGGATGAACGAAAGCGCGCACAGCAGCCACAGTGTGTGGCGCCGTTGACGGTGGTCGTTGGGCATGTGTCTCACTCCATTCTCGTGCGCGGCGTGGCAATGACGCCGCGTTCACTGGTCGGGCCAGCATCGCGCGGCGGCGGAGACACTGTCTAATGAATCTTTGGGATCAATCGATAACCCCAGGTATTCATTCCCGTTTCAGGGGCATCAGCCGCATCATCTGCATCAGCCGTACCCGAAGCAACCGAGCACCACAGGTGAAGAATTGACCGACGACGAAGAACTTTCACTCCATCGCGAGAGCCGCTTCTGGGATCTGCCGCCGGTGAAATGGTGGATCCGCGGGCATGGCCGCGACGGCTATTCGTTCCGTCTGCTGCTGTGGCCGCCGGTGATCGTGTTCGTGCTCGAATTCATCTGCATGCTGTTCGACGCGCTGTACACCAGCATCGGCGTCAGCGCCGTCGCGACGCTGTTCCTCGGCTTCGCCGGATACCACGGTGCGCAGCGCGAATGGCTGGTGCCGTCCGCGACCACGCGCGCGCTCGTGAAGGCACGCATGAAGAAGGCGGCCGAACGGTTCTCGTCGCTCGGCGTGGGCGCGACCGTGCTCGCGATCTTCGTCGCGGCGACCTCGCTGTCGCTCGTGATGTCGGGTCAGCCGGTGCTGGATACCGCCTCGAAGGACGCGGTGTCGATCTTCATCGCGCTGGTGTTCCTGCCGGTGTACGTGTCCGGCGCGGTGCGCAAGCTGGCGATCGCTCGGATCGAGGAAGTGGAGGCGTTGCGCAACGCGACCCTCGGCACCCGCCTGAAATTCGACCGGGCCGGTGCGGTGCGCGCGGTCGTCGTGCAGGGCGCGGCGGGGAAAGGAACCGTGTCCGTGCGGGAGTACACGGTGCTCGGGTTCAACCCGCCGCTCGAACAGGTCGGGCGCGAACCGGGCGCGTGACGGTTGAAGCTGACGTAAAAGCGACGTGAAGCCGGCGTCTCAAGCCGGAAAGCGCGCGTTGTCCGGCGTCGGCACGAGGTTGTCGGGCCACTGTACTTCGAACCGCGTGCCGCCCGCGCCGGTCGGCACGCAGATGGCCTCGCCGTGATGCGCATGGGCGATCGCCGCGACGACGGCGAGCCCGAGGCCACTGCCGCCGGGCTGCGACTCGTCGACGCGCCGGAAGGCCTTGAACACGTGCGGCGCGAAATCGGCCGGGATGCCGGGGCCGTCGTCCTCGACGCGCAGCCGGCACATGCCTGCTTCGATCCGCGTCTGGATCCGGATCGTGCCGGGCACCGCGTGGCGGCGTGCGTTTTCCAGCAAAGCGAGCAGCGCCTGACGGATGCGCACCGGGTCGCAGCGCATGGGCCGCGGATCGAGATCGAGCACCGGCTGCTGCCCGGCGGCCTGCAGCGTATGGGTGAACACGTCGACCACGGCGCGCACGTCGGCGGCAAGGTCGGCGTCGCGGATCTGGATGCTCAAATGGCCGCTATCCGCGAGGCTGACCACGCGCAGATCCTCGATCAGCCGCGTCAGCCCTTCGACCTGCGTGAGCAGGCTGCGAAATTGCGCTTCGTCGGGCTTGAACACGCCTTCGGCGAGCCCCTGCAGGCGCCCGCGCAGCACCGTGACGGGTGTGCGCAGCTCGTGCGCGATCGCGGCATTCCAGATCGCCTGTTCGTTGGTCACGCGCTGCAGCTCGTCGGCGAGCGCGTTGAAGTGGTCGGCGAGCAGCGCGGCTTCATGCAGTGAGCGGTCGCCTGCCACGGCACGCGCGCCGAGATCGCCGCGCGCGACGCGGCGGATGCTGTCCGTGACCGAATTGAGCGGCACGAGGATGCGGCGCGCGAGATTGACGGCGACCGCGACCGACAGCACGAGGCCGACCGACGTGGTCGCGATCAGCCACAGCCATTCCGGCGCGGTCGGCAGCCAGTCCTTCGTGTTGAAATGCGCGGGCCAGTAGTTGAACGCGACGTAGTAGAAGAGGATGGCGGTGAGCACCATCAGCAGCGTCACGCCGAACACCATCCCGGCCATCGTCAGCGCGATCTGCCGGCTCAGGCCATCGAGCTTCACGTCAACTCCAGAGCTTGTAGCCGACGCCGCGCACGCTGACGGGCACGCCCTGCACGCCGAGGTCGTCCAGCTTCTTGCGCAGCTTGCTGACGTGGCTGTCCACGGTGCGCTCCAGCGCGTCGCCTTCCGGCAGGCAGGTGGCCATCAGCTCGGCGCGGCTGAACACGCGTCGCGGCGCGCGCGCGAGCTGCGCGAGCAGCTTGAACTCGGTGAGCGTCAGCACGAGCGTGTGCCGTTCGCTGCCCACTTCGAGCGTGGCTTCATGGCGTTCGAGATCGATCTCGAACGGCGCGACCCGCAGCACGCGCTGTTCTTCCTGGCGGGAGCCGGCCATCGAACGGCGCAGCACCGCCTGCGCACGCGCGACGACTTCGGCGGGATTGAACGGCTTCACCACGTAATCGTCGGCGCCGATGCGCAGGCCGGTGAGCTTGTCGATGTCCTGGTCGAGCGCGGTCAGCATGATCACGGGCGTGTCGCCGCGATGACGGATTTCTGCGAGCACCTTCCAGCCGTCGACGTGCGGCATCTGCACGTCGAGCAGCACGAGGTCGGGCTTGAGCTGCAGGTGCAGTTCCAGCGCACGCCGGCCGTCGGCCGCGTGCACGGTGCGCAGGCCGCCACGCGCGAGATAGGCGGTCAGGATCTCGGCGATCTCGGGTTCGTCCTCGGCGATGAGGACGAGCGCCTGGGCGTCCTGGCCGGCGCTGGAAGGGGGCGGGAGATCAGGCAGGGCCATTCGTGTGAGTCCATCGGGGTTTCCATCGAGTCGCCATACTACCGCATGGGAAACGCCGTCGAGCAGAGGTCGGGCGGCGGTGCGCGGCGGCGCGTGCCTGCGGATTGCTTCGAAGGCGGGGCCTGGCCGAAACCTTTCGGTCAACTCGCGATTCGACGGGGTCGCATGTCGCCGGCGCGTCACACGCGATCGCTCTTCCCGTGCATCACCATGATGGTTTGCTGCATGACCGCGCACAGCGTTTCCTTGTCGCCGGTCACTGCGAAGACTTCCGCCTTGGTCACGATCAGCGTTCGCCCCGGCCGGATCACCTCGCCACGGGCGATCAGCTTGTCGCCCGCGGCAGGCGCGACGAGATTGATCTTGTATTCGACGGTCAGCACCGACGCATTGGCGGCCACCGTTGTCATCGCCGCGTAGCCGGCGGCCGAATCGGCGATCATGCCGACCACGCCACCGTGGACGAAGCCGTGCTGCTGCTCGATGCCCTGCCAGTGCGGTACGTGGATCTCGGTCCGTCCGACGTCGATCAGCGGCATCCTGGCCTGGATCAGGCGCATCGCGTGCTGCTTGTCGAAACTGGCGGCGACGGATTCGAAATAGTTCGGGTTGAGGGCGTCGGTCATCGTGTGTCGAGCGGGGTGGGCAGCGGCGGGCGGGCTGCGGTGTGTTCCGGAAGCGTAACGCAAAAGGAATGCCGTTCGCCCTAAAATCGGCTCTCCTGTCTCCAGCGGCCACCCGATGCTGATGCTCACCCTTCACCCGCTTTCCGGCGAGTCGGCCAGTGACCGAGCCGACGTCCGGCGTGTCTTCACCGAAGCGCCTTCGTACACGCAATGCGTCGAAGGCCGTTTGCCGACCGAGGAAGACGTCGACGATTTTTTCGACGGCAAGCCTGCCGCCAAGGCGGCGGCCGACAAATCGGTGTTCGGGTTGTGCGTCGACCAGCACATGATCGGCTGCGCGGATGTCATCCGGGCCTATCCGGACGACGACTGCCTGTGGATCGGTCTGCTGTTGCTCTCGGAAGCGCATCAGCGGCGCGGTTACGGCAAGGCCGCGTTGGGGTTGCTCCTCGACATGGCGAGGAAATGGGGCTACCGCACCGCGCAACTGGCCGTCATTTCGACCAATCCTCGCGCCCAGGCCTTCTGGCAGCGCGAAGGTTTCGACGAGATTCGTCGCACGGTGAATCCGAGGTTTTCCGGCGATGTGATCGTCATGCAGCGCACGATCCGGTAGCACACCGCTTCTCGATCCGGAGAAACGGAAGCCGCCGCAACTCACCTATGAATAGTCGAAATACTGCGCGACACCGTGCCGGTCGCCGTCGAAATCGATGGTGGGGCAGGTGCCGATCTCGGGGCGCCCGCCCCAGGTGAGATGCAGCACCGAATAGCGGCCGGGCTCGTCGACGTGGGTGCAGATCACGTCGTCGCAACCCAGTGCGTGAGCGATCACTTTGAGATTGCGCCGGTAGAACGGATGCTCGGGGTGGATTTCGATTTCGAGTTCCGCCTGGATGCGGGCGTGATGGGTATCGCACTCGCGTGACGGATCGTCGAACCTGCACCACCCGTCCGAACCTGGCGCCTGGTCCGGCTTCGTTTCGCTGTCGGAGGTCATGGGGTGTGGGTCTCGCGGATCATGGTGATCGATGAAGCGCGGTGCGCATCATGCCCGGGAATCGACTGCCGGCCATCCCGGTGTCGGGATGGGCACGTTCGGGTATGGCCGGCAGGGCCGGTCGCCATTGTTTCATGCGGGCCTCTGCCTGCCCGGCTGGCGCGCTGTTGCCTCAGATTTGGCCGAGCAGCACCAGTATCACGACGATGAGGACGACCAGCCCGACGGTGCCCGAGGGCCAATAGCCCCAACTTCGGCTGTGGGGCCATGCAGGAAATGCACCGATGAGTAGGAGAATCAGAATGATGATTAGGATAGTACCGAGCATCGCACCCCTCCTGGAACGGATTGGACATCGCGGTTCTTCCGCCGGGGGGATGGGAGCAATGCGCGTGCCGCGATGGCGCGCGCCGAACAACGGCAAGGCCCGGAGCGGGGTGGATTCACGAAATGAATACCCCCGGATTCAGAAAATAAAGTTTAAAAATGCGTCCCCGCCCCCTATGCTGAATCCTTCTGATCTGGCGGGCATGCGATGGCTGAACTTTTTCTGGTACGGCACGGGCAGGCGTCCTTCGGCACGGACGACTACGACCGGTTGTCCGCGGCGGGCGAGCAGCAGGGCGTCTGGCTCGGCGAATACTTCGCGCAGCAAGCGCTCACATTCGACCGCGTGATCTGCGGCACGCTGAACCGCCACGCGCAGACGGTCGACGCAATCCTGCGCGGGATGGGCCGCGAAGGCGCGCCCGTCGACCGCCACCCGGGCCTGAACGAATACGACTTCCACGGGCTGTTCGCGGCCGCCGCGCACGACTACCCCGACATCGCCCGCCTCGCGGCTGGCTCGATGAAGGAGCATTTCCGCGCGCTCCGGCAGGTGCTGCAGCTCTGGTCGGAAGACAAGCTCGGCGATTCGGCCCCCGAGACCTGGGCGCACTTCCAGCAGCGCGTGGCCGACGCACGCGCGGCGATCCGCCACGGCGGCGGCCAGCGCGTGCTGGCGGTGAGCTCCGGCGGCCCGATCGCGGTCACCGTGCAGCAGGCGCTGGCCGCCCCGCCGTCGAGCGCGATCGCGCTGAACCTGCAGATCCGCAATAGCAGTCTTTCGCAGTTTTTCTTCAATGCCGATGCGTTCCACCTCGCGTCGTTCAATGGCATCCCGCATCTGGAGGATCCCGAACGACACGCGCTGCGAACCTACGGCTGACCCACGAACGATCGCGACGATGACGAACCCTACCCAGCAACTCGACGTAGCCCGCCTCACGCGCTATCTGGAAGCGCACGTGCCGGGCTTCGAAGGCCCGGTCGACACGGAGAAATTTGCCGGCGGCCAGTCGAATCCGACTTTCCTGCTGCACGCGAAGAGCGGCCGCTACGTGCTGCGCCGCCAGCCGCCGGGCGAACTGCTGAAATCCGCCCATGCGGTCGACCGCGAATTCCGCGTGCTGAGCGCGCTGTCGGGCACCGCGGTGCCGGTCGCGCGTCCGTATCACCTCTGCGAAGACCGCGACGTGATCGGCAGCCTGTTCTACGTGATGAGCTACGAGGACGGCCGGATCTTCTGGGACCCCGCACTGCCGGAACTGCCGAAGGCCGATCGCGCGGCATGCTACGACGCATTGCTGCAGACGATGGCCGCGTTGCACGACGTCGATGTCGATGCGGTGGGCCTCGCCGACTACGGCCGCCCCGGCAATTACTTCGAGCGCCAGATCGGCGTGTGGACGAAGCAGTACCGCGCGGCGGAAACCGAGCGCCTCGACGCGATGGAAACGCTGATCGACTGGCTGCCGAAGGCGTGCCCGGAGGACACGGGCCGGCCGACGCTGGTGCATGGCGACTTCCGGATCGACAACCTGATGTTCGCGCGCGACAGCTATCGCGTGCAGGCCGTGCTCGACTGGGAGCTGTCGACGCTCGGCAATCCGCTCGCCGATCTCGCGTATCTCTGCATGTGCCTGCGGCTGCCGTCCGGCGGGCAGGTGCGCGGGCTCGCGGGCCAGGATCGCGCCGAGCTCGGCGTGCCGGACGAAGCGGCGATCGTCGCGCGCTATTGCGAACTGCGCGGCATCGAGCCGATTCGCGACTGGCACTTCTACCTCGCGTTCAGTTTCTTCCGGCTCGCGTCGATCGCGCAGGGCGTGAAGGCGCGCGCGCTGCAGGGCAATGCGTCGAGCGAGCAGGCGCTGCGCGTCGGCGCGATGGCCGGGCGGCTCGCCGAGCTGGCCGTCGGCGTGATCGACGCGCATCGCTGAAGCGGCCGGTTTCACCGGGCAGCGGCAGGACACCACATCAATGGAGGAGCACAGCAACATGGCAACGAATCTGTTCGACCTGACGGGCAAGATCGCCCTGGTGACGGGCGCGAGCCGCGGCATCGGCGAGGAAATCGCGAAACTGCTCGCGGAGCAGGGCGCGCACGTGATCGTGTCGAGCCGCAAGCGCGACGACTGCCAGGCCGTGGCCGACGAGATCGTCGCGGCAGGCGGCCGCGCCGAGGCGCTGGCCTGTCACGTCGGGCGGCTCGAGGACATCGCCGCGACGTTCGAGCATATCCGCGGCAAGCACGGCCGCCTCGACATCCTCGTGAACAACGCGGCCGCGAATCCGTATTTCGGGCACATCCTCGATACCGACCTCGCGGCATACGAGAAGACGGTCGACGTGAACATCCGCGGCTACTTCTTCATGTCGGTTGAGGCCGGCAAGCTGATGAAGACGCATGGCGGCGGCGCCATCGTGAACACCGCGTCGGTGAACGCGCTGCAGCCGGGCGACCGGCAGGGCATCTACTCGATCACGAAGGCCGCGGTCGTCAACATGACGAAGGCGTTCGCGAAGGAATGCGGGCCGCTCGGCATCCGCGTGAACGCGCTGCTGCCGGGCCTCACGAAGACGAAGTTCGCGGGTGCGCTGTTCGCCGACAAGGACATCTACGAGACCTGGATGGCGAAGATTCCGCTGCGCCGCCATGCGGAGCCGCGCGAAATGGCCGGCACGGTGCTGTATCTCGTGTCGGACGCGGCGAGCTACACGAACGGCGAATGCATCGTCGTCGACGGCGGCCTGACGATCTGAGCGCGCGATGAAGATCGACAGCTACGCCGGGCAAGCCGTGATGATCACCGGCGCCGCGAGCGGCTTCGGCGCGTTGCTTGCGAGCGAACTGGCCGCAATGGGCGCGCGCGTCGCGCTCGGCGACCTGAACGTCGACGCGCTCGAACGCGTGGCCGCGCCGCTGCGCGCGGCCGGCGCCGACGTGATCGCGCAGCGCTGCGACGTGCGCGTCGAGGCGGAGGTGGCCGCGCTGGTGCAGGCGGCGGCCGAGCGTTTCGGCCGGGTCGACGTCGGCATCAACAACGCGGGCATCGCACCGCCGATGAAGGCGCTGATCGATACCGACGAAGCCGATCTCGACCTGAGCTTCGCGGTGAACGCGAAGGGCGTGTTCTTCGGGATGAAGCACCAGATCCGCCAGATGCTCGCGCAGCGCGCAGGCGTGATCCTGAACGTCGCGTCGATGGCCGGGCTCGGCGGCGCGCCGAAGCTGGCGGCCTACGCGGCGTCCAAGCATGCGGTGGTCGGGCTCACGAAGACGGCGGCGATCGAATACGCGCGCCACGGCATTCGCGTGAATGCGGTGTGCCCGTTCTACAGCACGACGCCGATGGTCACCGACAGCGATATCGGCGACCGCCAGGACTTTCTCGCGCAGGGCTCGCCGATGAAGCGGCTCGGCCGGCCCGAGGAAATCGTCGCGACGATGCTGACGCTGTGCGCGAAGGAAAACACTTATCTGACCGGGCAGGCCGTCGCCGTCGACGGCGGTGTCTCGGCCTTCTGACCGAACCGAACGAACGGAATCGAGGAGTCGATCATGGACTTTGGCTACACCCCGAAAGTGGAAGAACTGCGCAGCCGCGTGCGCGCATTCATGGACGCGCACATCGTGCCGCGCATTCGCCAGTGGAACGAGGAAGTGCACGCGGGCCAGTATCCCGTGTCGTTCATGGAGGACCTGAAGGCGCGTGCGAAGGCGGAAGGGCTGTGGAACCTGTTCCTGCCGCACCTGAAGGACGACGAGCCCGGCATGGGCCTGACGAACCTCGAATACGCGCCGCTCGCCGAGATCATGGGGCGGGTGGGCTGGGCGTCGGAAGCGTTCAACTGCAACGCGCCGGACACCGGCAATATGGAACTGCTGCACATGTTCGCGACGCCCGAGCAGCGCGAACAGTGGCTGAAGCCGCTGTTGCGCGGCGAGATCCGCTCGGCATTCGCGATGACGGAGCCCGACGTGGCATCGTCGGATGCGACGAACATCACGACGCGCATCGAGCGCGTGGGCAACGAGTACGTGATCAACGGCCGAAAGTGGTTCATCACGAACGCCGCGCATCCGAACTGCAGGATCCTCATCGTGATGGGCAAGACCGATCCCGAGGCCGCGTCGCACCAGCAGCAGAGCATGATCCTCGTGCCGCGCGACACGCCGGGCGTGACGATCGTGCGCAACATCACGGTGGTCAATCACTACGCGCCGGAAGGGCATTGCGAGATCACGTTCGACAACGTGCGCGTGCCGGCGAGCAACCTGCTCGGCGAGGAAGGCAGCGGCTTCGCGCTCGCGCAGGCCCGCCTCGGGCCGGGCCGCATCCACCACTGCATGCGTTCGATCGGCGCGGCCGAGCTTGCGCTGGAGCTGATGGTCGACCGCGCGCAGTCGCGCGTCGCGTTCGGCAAGCCGCTGAACAAGCACGGCACGGTCGGCGAATGGATCGCGCGCTCGCGCATCGAGATCGAGCAGGCGCGTTTGCTGGTGCTGAAGGCCGCGTGGATGATCGACAAGGTCGGCGCGAAGGCTGCCCGCAAGGAAATCTCGATGATCAAGGCGCTGGTGCCGACCGTCTATACGGACGTGTGCGACCGCGCGATGCAGGTGTTCGGCGCGGCGGGGTTGAGCCCCGATACGCCGCTCGCCGACCACTGGACCTGGGGCCGCGCGCTGCGCTTCGCCGACGGCCCGGACGAGGTGCACCTGCAGGCGATCGCGCGGATGGAAATCAAGGACGGCGAGCCCGGTTCGACGGCCGCGTACCTGACGCCGCCGCCGCGCGGCTGAGCGTCGCGCCACGATGCGCAGGGCCGTGGACGAACGGGAGGCGCACGCCGTAAGATGCCGGCAAGGAGATCCGGCGATGCGCCTTTCGAAGATTGACCTGAACCTGTTCGTCGTATTCGACGCGATCTATACCAAGCGCAACCTGACGCGCGCGGCCGAGGTGCTGAACCTCACGCAGCCGGCCGTCAGCAACGCGCTGGCGCGGCTGCGCAAGACCCTGAACGATCCGCTGTTCGTCAGCACGCCGGCCGGGATGATGCCGACGCCGCTGGCCGAGAACATCGTCGGCCGCGTGCGCGAGGCGATGCAGCTGCTCGATTCGAGCGCGCACGAAGGCGACGTGTTCGATCCGGCGTCGTCGACGCGCGTGTTCCGGATGAGCATGAGCGACCTGACCGAGGCGCTGCTGTTGCCCGCGCTCGGCGAACTGCTGCAGACGCATGCGCCCGGCATGCACGTGCGCAGCTATACGATGGACCGTCGCGAAGTCGCGACCGCGCTCGCGAACGGCTCCGTCGACATCGCGATCGACGCACCGCTGATCGGCGATCCACACCTGCACCAGGCGCTGCTCGTGCGCGACCGCTATGCGTGCATGATCCGCGACGATCACCCGTTCAAGGGCGACACGCTCACCATGGACGACTACCTTGCGATGGGGCACATCCACGTGTCGAGCCGCCGCAAGGGCAGCGGGCACGTCGACGCGGAGCTGACGCGGCTCGGGCTGCGCCGCACCATCCAGATGCGCGTGCAGCACTACATGGTCGCGCCGCTGATCGCGATGCGCGGCGATCTTGCGCTGACCGCGCCGCTGCGGCTGCTGCAGCGCTACCCGGCGCGCATTCTCGAACTGCCGTTCGAGATGCCGGGCCTCGAATACTTCTGCTACTGGCATCGCAGTGCCGATCAGGACCAGGGCAGCCGGTGGCTGCGTGAGCAACTGATGATGCTGATGGGCGGGATTGGTGACGCGCAGTGATGCGTGTGCGGGGCACGCCAATGGGGGCGACGCGGCAGCGGTGCGGCGCCACCGCCCGTCCCGGTCGAGTGCGCGCCCATCACGGCGCCGGCCGCTGCCCCTCTCTCGGCCCGTGCCCCGTCCACCGCTTGAACGCGCGCCGGAAGTTGTGCGCGTCGCTGAACCCGACTTCGTGCGCGACTTCCTCGATCGACAATCGCGGGTTGCTCAGCAGCGTGAACGCGCGCTTCCTGCGGATCGTGTCGATCACCGTCTGATACGACACGCCCTGGTCGGCGAGCCGCCGCCGGAGTGTGCGCTCGCTCATGCACAGCTGCGCGGCGATCGCCGCGAGCGACGGCGCATGCCGCAGGTCGCGCCGCATGATCCGTTCGATCGATTCGAGAAATTCGGTGCCTTCGGGTTCGGGCGGCAGCGCGTCCTGCAGGAATTCGAGCGCCTGACGATGCGCGAGCGGATCGTGGGTCGCGATTGGGCGGTTGCCGAGTGCGGCGTCGCATGAGAACAGGTTCTGCTCCTGTTCGAACCGCACCGGGCACGGGAACACGCGCGCGTATTGTTCCGCATAGGCCGGCGGCGGGTAGCTGAGATCGACGACCTTCGGCTGGAACGCGGGGCCGACGAGTGAGCGCCCGATCTTCATGAAGCTGCCGAACGCTTCCTCGACGAGGAACGCCTCGATGTCGGGTTCGAGGAAGACGTTGGTCGCGCGGATCGACAGCGTGCGTGCATCCGACGTCACGTCGAAGCGCAACAGCGGCCCCGTATGGCGCTGCAGTTCCATCCCGACCGCGATCGCTTCCTTCAGCGTCGGGCTCGTCAGCATCGCGTAGCCGACCAGGCCGATCGACGCGATCGTCTCGCTCGTGCCGAGTTCGAGGCCGAGCGCCCGCCCCGGCGCCATCTCGAGCGCGCGGCGGATCATCGTGCTCGCCTGGCGCAAGGAAATCCGGCACGAGGGATTCGACAGGTCCGCGACGTCGAAGCCGAGCCCGAGGCACAGCCGCGTGGGGTCGATGCCCAGTTCCTTGCTTGTCTCCGCGAGGCACCGCAACAAATGGACCGGCAGATTCGCCGTCGTATAACGGTCGGGTTCGTCCATGGATGCTCCGTATTTTTTTCCATGGATTGTACTCGTCCCACCCGGCCGGAAACCCGGTGCCGCCCCGGCCGCGATTGCCCACATTCCGCGCGGCCCCGGGTCAGAAGTAGTGGCGCAGGCCGACCGTCGCGCCGAGCTGCGTGGTGCTCGTGCTCGGCGACTGCCCGTTCACGCCGACCAGCTGCGCGCCGACCAGGCCGCCGCGATAGATCGCGTAGTCGACTTCCGCGTAGAGCATGCTGCGCTTCGACAGGCTGTAGCCGGCGATCACCTGGAACTGGCGCGCGCGGCCGTCGAAGTCCGGCGTGTAGCCCGACTGCGTGGTCCACCACGCGTTGACGGCGGCCGTGAACGCCGACGTGAACCGGTAGGTCAGCCCCGCGAGCGCCATCTTGCGGCGCCGGAACCCGCCGGGCGTCGACGGATCGACCACCTGCGCGGGCGAGATGATGCCGAGCGCGGCGAGATCGGTCGGGCTGAACGGGCCGTTCGCGAACGACGTGAAGTCGTTGTCGCGCGCGTTCTCGATATAGCCGGCGTTGACGGTCGCGTTGCCGAGCGTGACGGAGCCGCCGCCGCCATAGATGTCGAATTTCGCGTGCGTGACGTCGTCCCAGCTGCGCATGAACGACGCGCCGACCGTGAACGGCCCCTTGTCAGGTGCGTAAGCGACAGCCGCACCGGCCTGGCCGCCCAGCACGCCGCCGCCCGCATGGCCGCCCGGCGCGTACTGCGCGAGCAGGTACAGGCTGCCGAGCTGCGCGCCGTACTGGATCATGTTGCTGGTGCGCGAGCCCGCGAGCATCGTCTGCTCGGGTTTGAACAGGTTGAAGTACGGGTCCTGCGCGCCGGCCCACAGGTTCGAGCCGTAGGTCAGCGACACCATCTCGAACGGCACGTTGTACTGGCGACCGAGCGCGAGCTGGCCGAGCGACGTCGACGTCAGCCCCACGTACGCGACCTCGAAGAAGTTCGGCGAGCCGGCCGGCACGATCGCGCCGCTGTTCGGGCCGAAGTGACTTTCCACGTTGAACTGCGCGGACAGCCCGCCGCCGAGATCCTCCTGCCCCTTGAGGCCCCAGTAGCTTTCCGTCAGGCCGCCGCCGTCCGCCATCGAGATCTTGCGGCCCGTCGACACTGGCGCACCGTCGGCGCCGTAGGACACGCCGTGCGTTTCGTAGCGGATGCCCGCATCGATCACGCCATACAGCGTCACGTTGCTTTGCGCGTGCGCGCCGGTACCGGCCAGGACCAACATCGCGCTGCACGCGGCGCGAACGCATTCGTGGCGATTCATTTTTATGGACTCCGCATCGACATTGGGGGCGGCGGCTCGCACCGCCGGAAACGAATGGTGAAAGCCAAATTTGCATGGGCCAAGGCTGCGGCGGCCATTCGCGTGGTGCGTCGCGGCCACGCCATGGCGCACTGCGGTCAGGGCGACGGCGACGCGCGCGCCACCGCACCGGGCGTCGCGCGGCGCAGCGCGAGCCGCACGAACG